>NATK01000027.1 GCA_002085285.1 Candidatus Latescibacteria bacterium 4484_7 | reverse complement strand
GTGGAGGAGAGAAAGCACGACGTGGTGGTCCTGACTCCGGCGATCATCCCGAACTGGGATCCGAGGAGCGTGATCGATATAGACAGGGGCGAGGATGAGTTCGTGAATACTCCTCAGGCGAAGCTATTTCCGTCGAGGACGATCATGGATGGCGTTTTCGTCGCCGGCACGGCGTCCGGGCCAAAGGATATCCCCGATTCGATCGTCGAGGCGGGTGCCGCGGCTATGGAGGCGGCGATATACATTCGAAACCACAGCGAGGGCAAGGAAACGGCGAAAACAGGTGATATTGAGATCAGCGAATAGGGAGTGTTGATCGTAGGAACATGAACGAAGATAATGCGAATAACGAGGCTAATCTGACAATGACGGACATGAGCGAGCCGAGGATAGGCGTCTATGTCTGTCACTGCGGCGGCAACATCTCCGATGTCGTCGACGTCAAGCGTGTCGCCGAGACGATCGCAAAGCTCCCCAATGTTGTGGTTTCCAGGGACTATATTTTCATGTGCTCCGACCCGGGGCAGAATCTCATTATCGAGGATATAAAGAAGGAAAAACTCAACAGAGTGATTGTGGCTGCGTGTTCCCCGAGCCTTCACGACCTCACCTTCCGCGGTGCGCTTATGAGGGCGGGGCTCAACCCGTACCTGTATGAGAATGTCAATATTCGTGAGCAGGTGAGCTGGGTCAGTAAATCTGATAAGGAAGGTGCTACCAGAAAGGCGATAAAACTCATTGCCGCCGCCTTGGGCAAATCGAGACTCCAGAAGCCTCTCGAAGCACCCAAGGTAAAGGTGAGCAAACACATAGTGGTTGTGGGCGGCGGGGTGAGCGGGCTCCCAACGGGCGAAAAAGCCAAGGATCTCCTCGATTCACTGATCGATGAGGTGACGGCAGATAAGAACATAAAGATATACACAGGGACGGAGATCACCGATGTCTCTGGCTACGTGGGTAATTTCAAATTGAAGGTAAAGATCGCTCCGAGAGGGGTGACGAAGGAATTCGATGCCGAGACGGAAAAGGCGATCATAGATGCGTGCCCTGAGACAACGGATAACGAGTTCGAATACAACATAGTAAAAAGGAAAGCTATATACAGAACATATGGCAGGGCATTTCCCAATAAACTCGCAATAGACTGGAAGACCTGTACGAAGTGCGGCAAATGCGTTGAGGCTGCAGGCGGGGAAGGAATAGTCCTCAACGACAGAGATGAAGAGCTCGAGATAAGTGCCGGCGCGATAATCCTTGCAACGGGCTTCGATCACTACACTCCTGCGCGCGGAGAGTACGGCTATGAGGAATTCCCCGAGGTTATTACCCTGCCCCAATTGATCAGGATGCTCGACGATGAGGGCCCGACGGGCGGGGAGATACGTCTGTCGAACGAGCGCAAGGTGAAGAACGTTTGCCTCATCCACTGCGTGGGGAGCCGGCAGATCGAAGGGGTCAACAAGCCGGGCCCGAACGGCAGGATCAACGAGTACTGCTCGAGGGTCTGCTGTACGGCAACACTTCAGATGGCGCTTGAGTTGAGGAAGAAGTATCCAGAAATCAACATATTCGAGCTCTATCAGGATATTCGTACATACGGAAGGGGTCACGAGGATTACTATATGGATGCCTCGAATGAAGGAGTCACATTCTTCCGCTACGATGGACATACTCCGCCCGTGGTCGAAAAGGCAGCAGGCGGCGATTCGCCTTTGGTCGTTAGAGTAAAAGACTCGTTGACGTTCGGTGAAGAGTTGTCGATCCCGGCAGATCTCGTGGTGCTATCCACCGGGATGGTTCCTCACGATATTGGCAACCTGGTCGAAATTCTCAAACTCCCGCGCAGCTCGGATGGTTTCCTCCAGGAGGTTCATCCGAAGCTTAGGCCCGTGGAGCTCGCCACGACGGGAATAATGATTGCAGGCACCTCCCAGGCTCCTATGGACATCACGGAGAGCAGCGCGGCTGCGGCAGCGGCGGCGGTGAAGTCGTCGGCTCTGCTCAGTGCCGGCGAGATAAGTCTCGACCCCTTTGTCGCGCAGGTTGACCTGGAAAAGTGCGAGGGAACGGGCAAATGCGTCGAAGAGTGTCCGTACGAGGGCGCGGTGGAACTGGTGGAAATGGAGATAAACGGTCAGAAGGTGAAGCGGGCAAAGGTCAATGCTGCACTTTGTGCCGGATGCGGAATCTGCGTTGCAGTATGCCCTACGAGGGCTATACAGGTAGCAGGCTGGAGGCTCGATCAGTACGATGCGATGATCGATGCATTCACATCGGATGAACCGCTGGATGGATGATTCGTTTTGAGGTAACGGTGATGAACGAAGAGAAAAAGAGCAGCAAAGAGGATAGGAAGAAAGAGAAAAAGCCTCTCGATGTATTTCGCGAGTCGCGTGGTGGTGTGCCGAAGGAATTGACACGCTGGCATACCGCGCAGAACAAGATCCGCAAAAAGATAATGGAGGGGCTTAAAGAGGAGCCTATGACCGTTCCCGAGCTTAGCAAGAAGGTTGACCTAACAACGAACACCGTTTTCTGGCACTTGATGGCATTGAAAAAGTACGGCTTCGTGGTGGAAGTGCAGGACAAGGGCGATTATGCCGAGTACGCTTTGAAGGAAGACAAGGAGACCAGCAAGTGAGCGTTCAGGTAAAGCCGGGTTTCATAGAGAAGGTTAAGAAGTTCGGAGCCTTCGATATAAGTGCGTGTTTCAACTGCGGCACGTGCACTGCTGTTTGCCCTCTCTCCAAGGACGATACGACATTTCCTAGAAGGATAATAAGGTATGCCCAGATAGGTGCCGAGGAGCTGATGATATCGAGTAAAGAGCTGTGGCTCTGTTACTACTGCGGAGAATGTTCGGACACCTGCCCCAGGCAGGCCGAACCGGGCGAATTCATGGCATCTGCGAGAAGGTATGCGATTTCGTCCTTCGAACCTCTCGGGGTTGCAAGACTTTTATATACTTCAAAGTTGTTTACAACTGTATTTATGGCTTTTCTCACAATTATCTTCGGCGTGATCATGCTTTCGAAAAGTGGCCCGATGATATTCGAAAAGCCCTCCTTCTTCAGCACGGACAAGCTTCAGGGGTTCATACCGTTTGAGGTTATACACACGACGGGGATAATTGTCATTATCCTCGCCGCCATAGCGGCGTTTGTGGGAATAGGCATGATGACGAAGAAGGTCTCTGCCGGCGTGAAGTTGCCTTCAAGAGAGAAAAAGGAGTCGGATAGAGGCATCTTCGCACGCTTCTGGAGCGCCGTCAAGTACGTCATAGAGGAGATGACGCTGGAAAACCGCTATAGGGATTGCGAGGAAGAACCCAAGACGCCGTGGTACAGGGCGCGGTGGTTCGTTCACTGGTCGATCATGTGGGGATTTATCGGGCTAGGCACTGCGACAGCCCTAGACTATATCATACTTCTCACGGTGGGGAAGGATCCGGGGCAGCCAGTGCCTCTATGGAATCCACCAAGACTTCTTGGGACACTCGCAGGGATTTTGCTCGTCTACGGAACGAGCCTCGCGCTTGCATGGAGATATAAAAAGGTCGATAAGTATCATTCGCATTCACTCTCCTCCGACTGGCTCTTCCTTTGGTTGATGTTTCTCGCGGGTATCACGGGGTTCGCACTCGAAATCGCAATCTACCTTCCGAGAGGGACAGTTTGGGGGTATATGGTTTTTCTAATACATGTAATATTGGGAATGGAGATCGTTTTTATCCTTCCTTTCAGCAAGTTCGCCCATGCCGTTTACAGGCCTCTTGCACTTTTCATTCATGCGTTCCTGTCAGATTCGGTATAATTTTCATGTTGATAAAGCAGCATCCATAGTAATAGTATCTTCTATCGCGACGCGCCGCGTCTCGTCTTTTCGCTTGAATCTGATCAGGGAGTATTGATCTATGAATGTATACGATGTCTTGAAGGAGAGAGGATTCGTAGAGCAGGTATCGGACGAAGATAAGGTCCGCGATATACTCTCAGAGCCGACGACGTGCTATATCGGGTTCGACCCTACTGCGGACAGCTTTCACGTTGGGAGCCTCGTTCCGATAATGGCGCTGGCTCACATGCAACGCCGCGGTCATAGAGTCCTTGCTGTTCTGGGAGGGGGGACGGCGATGATAGGGGATCCGAGCGGCAAGAGCGAGATGCGCAAGATCATTTCGGCGGAGACGATCGACAACAATGCAAAGGGACTCAAGAGACAGCTCGAACGTTTCATAGATTTTTCCGAGGGCAAGGCCCTGATGCTCAACAACGGAGATTGGCTCAGGCCTCTCAACTACATCGAATTCTTGAGAGACATAGGAAGGCACTTCAGTGTGAATCGAATGATAGCAGCCGAATCTTACAGGCAGCGTCTCGAGACCGGGTTGAACTTTATCGAATTCAACTACATGCTCCTGCAGGCGTACGATTATCTTTACCTATACAGGAACTATCAGTGCAGGTTGCAGATGGGCGGGAACGATCAGTGGGGCAATATCCTCGCGGGCGCCGATCTGATAAGACGTGTCGAGGGCGGAGACGCAGAAGCATTGACGTTTCCGCTTCTCGTCACCGCCACGGGGAGCAAGATGGGCAAGACGGAGAAGGGAGCAGTCTGGCTCGATGCGGAGAAGACCTCTCCTTACGAATACTACCAGTTCTGGATCAACCAGGACGACAGAGATGTGGGGAAGTTTCTCGCCCTGTTCACCTTCTTGCCGATGGATGAGGTGCGGAGACTTTCATCGCTCGAAGGGGAGAAGTTGAGGGAGGCCAAGGAAGTGCTCGCCTACGAGGCGACGAAGCTCTGCCATGGAGAAGAGGAAGCGGAGAAGGCGCGAGCTGCTTCGAAGGCACTCTTCGAAGGTAAACGGAGGGAAGACGACAGTGCCATCCCGACATTCCAGATCGAAGCCGACATCCTCGAAAAGGGTATCGAGGCGTTCGCCCTGCTTGTCGAATCGGGTTTGTCGAAGACGAGAGGTCAGGCCAGGCGACTCATCGATCAGGGTGGTGCCTACGTGAACGGCGTCCGGATAGGATCGTTCAATCAGTTGATAACCAAAAACGATTGCGATGAGAATGGCTCGATACTTTTGAGAGCCGGCAAGAAGAAGTACGTACGAGTGAAACCGAAGGGCCTGTAAGCGGGCAGGCGCCGCCAGGCAATGCGATTCAGCGGAAAGAAATGTTATCCGTCCGCAATCATTATTTCATCATATAATTTGGATATCTTTTCTACATGTATCGAGGCGTCGAAAAGCTTCTCAGCCTTTTTCCTCGCCTCTCTGCCGAAGGCTGCCCGCTTCTCGGGATCACCGATCAGCTTCGACAGTGCATCGGCAAGACTCGCCGGATCACCCGTATTGAAAAGGTAGCCGTTCACGCCGTCCTCGACGATCTCTGGATTCCCCCCTATGTTAGATGCGACGAGCGGAATGCCGAGGGCCGAGGCCTCTATAGTCGATCTCGAGAGAGGTTCGGGTTCTATGGAGCTGTTTACGACGATACTGCATCGAGCCATCGCCTTCAGTGCATCCTCGACAAATCCTTTCACTTCCACTGATCCCGCGAGCAATTGATCGGAGGAGACGAGTTTGCTGATGCGCTCCTCTTCTGGCCCGGTCCCTGCAATGACGAACCTCGCTTCGGCGCCGTCCGAGAGAATCGTTCTTGCAGCATCGATCAATGTGTCCGTCCCCTTCCACGTTTCGAGCCGTCCGAACCACCCGATTGTTACGGGTGTCTTGAGCAGATGGCCCTTTTCGACCGCCTTTACGACCGATGTGTCTATGCCGTTGAAGATTGTCACAACCTTTTCTTCCGGCAGACCCGATGCGATGTAATAGTCGGCGACGTTTCGAGAGACACAAATGAAACGCCTTACATTTCTCGCCAAGAATCTTATGAAGGGTGTTATCTTTGCATATCCCCTTTGATGACTCACAACGGGTATGTGAGCGTCTGAGCCCGCAGCAATGAAAGCGAGGTTGTCGCTAACCGTGTTGTTCGTATGGATCAGTTCGAATCTCTCGTCTCTGAGCCACCTGCTCAGCCTCTTCTTCAAGGGGCGCTGCTCTTTGATGTACCTCTTCGCGCTCCAGAGGAATCTGTACGATGAGAGTTCCTTGTACCATGGAATGTTTCCGGTGGCGGTGTGCTGAACCTGTGGTTGAAGGCCTGTAATTGCGGATAGGAAGATCGTTCGAACGCCCGCTTTCTCGAAGGCCTCCTTGCTCTCGATTCTGTGTGCGAAGAGGACCACAGGCTCGAAGCGTTTTTTGTCCAAGCCCTTGACCAGTTGAAGCAGGCTGTAGTTCGAGCCGCCGATAGAGGGAGATTCCTCGACAAACAAGATCCTTTTCAATATCAGACTTCCTTTTTATGGCTGCCGATGAAGGCGGTAGAGATTGAACAATTGAAAGATTAATTCAAATCGCTACGTTATGCAATAAGCTTGTGACTGTTGCAGCGGGAATGGGAAGAGACAAGGTGACTCGGGAATGGGAAGAGACAAGGTGTCCCCCTGTTATTAGTGGCCATGATGTATCTTCCGTTCCCTCTTGTGACTGTTGCGCTACTCGGCGTGATTGATTTTTATCTTTATTTTTCTTGAATAGTACAGCGGGTGATTATAGACTGGCACGTGGTTATTTGTGGCCTAAGCGGATTCGAGGTGCTCTTGCTCGAGTGCGGATGAGTGTGCAACTATCCGCCCCGGCGGGAAGGTGTATGACCGTTTGATCTGTTCGCTGCCGAAAGGGTAATCCGGATGTTTTTTCGTGTTTTCGGTTATGCGGTAAAGAAAAGAGGGTTGATATTCAAATTCACTTTCTTTGTGCTTATCGCTTCGATAGTCTTTGCTGCGTTCACTCACAGGAAGTATTCGTCGTCTGTGCTTCTTATGCCCCCGATAGGGGAAGGTGGGGAGGGCATCCTTACCGCATGGATGGCTCAGCTGAATCTGCCTTCTATGATTTCGCCTATGACATCGGGGGCGACCACGGCTCAGGTGCTTGCCGACATCATGGAGAGCAGACGTCTCGCCGATATGCTAATTACAAGGCTCGATCTCAAGACCAGATTCAAGGTCGAAGCGACCGAGGATGCGGTGAAAGCCTTGAGGGCAAGGACCAGAGTGACGGTCACACAGACGGGGCTGATCAAACTCAGGGTCAGCGATGAAGATCCTGTCCTCGCAAGGGATATCGCCGCGGGCTATGTGGCGGGACTCGATTCGTTGAACAGGTTTCTCAATTTTTCCAGGGCTGTTCATACGAAAAGATTCATAAACGGCCAGCTCGTGGAATACAGGGCGAAGCTCGATTCATTGAGGAGCGAGATATCCGATTTTCAGAGGAAAAACGGAATCGTAAATTTCGACGACCAGGTGAGTGGAGCGATAGACCTTGCGAGCGAGATAAAGCTCAGGGCGGTGCTTGCCGGTATCGAAAAGGACTTGCTCAAGGAATTCACAAAGGAGAATTCGCTCGAGTTGAAGCGCAAGGAGGCCGAGTACAGATTCCTCAACGAGCAGCTCGACAAGGTGATGAACGGGGACAGCAGCGAGGGTGTCTTTGTTCCCCTCGTAAGACTGCCCGAGTTGCAGAAACGTTACGCCGAGATGCAGCGCGACCTCGAGGTGAGCGAAAAGGTCTATTCGTTCCTTCTTCAGAGGTACGAGGAAACGAGCATCGAGGCGGCTCGTAATACTCCGAGTGTACAGGTGGTAGACAAGCCGGATATACCAGAACGGGCTTCGGGGCTTTCGCGCAAAGCCCTCGTTGCATTGATCACTGTTGTCGGTTTCATCTGGATATGCGGTGTCGTGATGTGGTGGGGGTGGATCTCGGAGAGCGAAAAGAGTGACAGGGAAGCTCAGGCCTTCGAAGAACTCAGAGAAATCGCTGCGAGGGATCTGGAAAGGCTCAGGTCCATCTTGAGGCTCTGAGGTATCGCCAGTCTCCTGGATATTCATTCTCAAACCTACGTTACAGTGAAAAGAGTGGTTTTTTCCTCCTTTCCTCGGAGTTTTTCTCTCCTTCCATGTTCAAATCTATATGTATTGGAACATCTGTTGCATTGTTCTAACCGGATTGTCTGTTTGTTCATGGAAGGAGTGATATCAGGGTGCGAACAGGATGGATGACCAAAGGCCGCTACGGCCATTTGCTTTGGGCCGCCGTCCTTTTTGTGTTTGTCTCGTATCTCGGATGTTCTCGTTTCGAGACTCGACTGAGCTCTGTACGGCCTTTCATCCATTACAGGGTTTCCGTATCCGATCTCGATCTTGAAGTGCTGAGAGTCGAAGGCGATGTTCAGGGGGTCGTTCGGAAGGAAACGATCTTCCGCCCGGCAAGTAACGATGAAGGCGGCACAATCGATCCCATTGGTTTCAAGGCTGAGGACTTGGACGGCAGGGCGCTCGAGGTCGAGAGATCAGATGAGGCATTGAAGATAAAGAATGACGGTAAGGATTTTTCCTTTTCTTACACTGTGCCTGTTGTTGTCGAAAACAGATATTCACCGGACGTCAGAACGATGCTCACGATGATCGATACAGAGCATTGCCGTTTGGTGGCGAGGGATCTTTTTCTTCTATGCGACACAGATCTTGCAGATGGAATCATAATAGACCTCGACATTCCAGATGATTGGGTGCTTGCGAGTTCGGCGATTTCGATCAGGAAGAGAACCGTTGTAGAAGAGACTGGCGATTTCCCCCTTACAACGATCGTATGCGGCAGGATGCAGAGCTTCGATTCAAGTGTGGATGCTGTAGAGGTGAGTATGGCTTCGATTGGAAAGTGGCGATTCGAGGCCGAAAGGCTGTTTGAACTGGTGCGAAGAATAGCATCGTACGAGATCGATATGTTCGGCGGCTCGCCGAGAGCAAAGTTTCTGGTTATCGTGGAACCCAATCCCGTGAAAGGAGGCGCAGGCTTCGACTACTACGGCATCCACCTTGGCGGGACGATGTTCCTGTTCCTCGACCCGCACATGGACGGCCATATGCTCTTTGATGCTCCGATGTCGGTCGTAGCACACGAGCTCTTTCACAATTGGAACGGTGAGGCATTGTCTCCCGCTTCTAATTCATTTCTATGGTTTACGGAAGGAGCGACTGTCTATTATTCGTACAGGGTGCTGGAAGGCACTGGAATCATCACACCAGAGCAGTACAAGGCACGGAGAAACGTTATATACAATAGGTTCGTCGACAACAGATACCATGGGAAGGTGCCGATTAGGGAGGCACAGAACAACGATCTCGGAGACAAGGAGATGGTGAACTTCTTCTATGACGGTGGGTACCTCACCTGTGAAAGGCTCGACGCAATGATCAGAAGCGAATCGAAAGGTCGTATCAAGCTGATAGACGTGCTGCGCTATCTCTATAACAACAGAAAACCAGGTCAACGCGTAGATGAGGGCTTGCTCGTAGATGCAATAAAGAAACTCAGCGGATTGGATGTTTCGCTTGCGCTGCAAAAAATGCTCGACGACCCTTCGGCGGAATTCTTCTCGAAGGCTCCATCTTCGCTTGATTAATTTCTTTCTCTATAATAATGTCTTAATCGCCCGGCTTCGAAAATGTTGGGGCCAAATGCGAAGGCTCACAGGAGGAACGAATTGGTGAATGGAGCCAAAAGAATGATAGCGGTTGTTGCGTTGGTGGTGTTGATGTGTGTTTTGCATTCCTCCTTCTTTATCGATGCCGTCGCCGGCGAGCAGGAAGAGGTGAAGGCAGGCTTCTTGGGTACCGGGAAGACCCTTCCCGCCACACCCAGATATCGCCCGGAAAGGTTGGGCGATGAGATCTTCAAGACCTTCAAGCCGGCAAGAGAGATTCGATCGATCGTATCCGTCGGTGACACTCTATGGATAGGCACGGAGGGGGGACTCTTCTCTTACTCGGTACTCGTAGATACGTTGGTGAAGGTGAATGGAGATTTTTTCCCCTCTATTCGCGTAATTACAGTCGATGACGATGGATTCCTCTGGATCGGTGACGACGAAGGGGTGAGTGTGCGAAGAGATGGTAGATGGTTCAGATACCCGTCGGGTGAGTACAGATCCTTGAGCAATGTGCGGGATATTTTCTGCGAGAACAAAAGAACGTGGATTGCGACGTACGGGAACGGTGCCGGATACTTGCTTGGTGATTCGGCAAGATGGTACACGAGAAACGATTCGCTGCTCGACGATCGGGTAAACAGGGTGCTGCCCGAGAGCGAAAGCTCGGTGCTCTTTGGAACGGCGAGCGGTTTGTGCCGTGCCGACACTCTGCATTGGGAATCGTACAGATACGGAAAGAGGATACCGGTGGGCTCGGTAGACGATCTCGTCATCGATGAAGAGGGCAATTTGTTCATGGCAATTGCCCACCATGGTGTAGTGCAGTACAATATGGGCAGGGTGAGAATCTTTGGGGTGAAAGACGGACTCCCTTCGCTCGAAGTCAATGCTTTCAGCTTCGATCCCGAAGGAGTCCTTTGGGCTGCTGGAAAGGGAGGCGTTTCTTCCTTCGACGGCTCGGGCTGGGTGCCGTTCAATAACGGTGGCGACAATCTCGGCAAGTACAGGTTTCTTTCTATAGCTCATGACCTCGAGGGGAATCTCTACATGGGAACGGACAAAGGCTCGGTGATAATGGTCATGGCAAACAGGGTGAAAAAGATCACCATTCCGCAGGATTTTCCCGAAGCGATGGTCTCGAAGATCAAATCAGCAGGAGGAGTCATTTGGATGGTGGGCGGAGGCAGGGTGTTTTACAGCGAAGGCAATGTGTTGAAAGAGCTCTTGTTGCCTGAGCCCTGGATAGATGGACAGGTCAATGACATCGTTCCGTCCAAAGGCGATGGTGGAGTATGGTTGGCCGCTAGATTCGGCATTCTTCATAAAAGGGGAGATGTGTGGCAGATCTTCGATAGAAGGCAAGGCCTCCCTACCGAAAATTTCACGCTTGCAGCCCGCGACTCTTCGTCCAATCTATGGTTTGCCAGCTTCGATTCCGGTCTTTTCGAGCTCGACGGAAAGAAGTGGATTCATTACACGACAAAGGACGGCTTGCCGGAGAACCGGGTTTCTTCGCTCCTTTTCGACGGCGGAGGAACTCCATGGGTTGCTACGGAGAATTCCAGGGTAGCCAGATTCGTCGGCGGCCGATGGCACGAGCTCTCTCTGCCGGGATTCGTGCCGAATAGAGGATTCGAAAAATCACGGATAGACACATCGATACTCAGCATGCCGGGTGTGCGTGTAATTGAGAGATCGAGTTATGTTAGACCCGGCGATCCGCTCGTCGTTCTGGGAGTTGATGATCGTGGAAATTGTATTGCTGTAACTCCTGTGGGGATATATCGGTATGTTCAGACCGGCAAATGGCAGGTCGTTTCTTTTCCTGCCAAACTTGGCACGCCGGTACCGACCGCAGTTACGATGGCCCCTGATGGTTCGTTGTACGTAGGAACATCGGACAGGGGTGTCCTGGTTCTTTCCGCCGACAGGACATGGCATCTTCTCGGTACAGACGAGGGGTTGGGAGATCTATGCATACTCAGTATCTGCCGGGATTACAGGGATAGGATCTGGGTTGGGACTAGAAAGGGTGGTATCTCATTGCTGACTGGTTCATGGACAGTTCGATGATCGAAACAGACATCCCTGCCCTTTTTTTATAAACGAATTTGCAGGGTAATTCCATTTACACAATGTTTGATGAATAATTCGTTTCGACTCTAATCGGTCGGTTTGAATGTCTGCAAGATTTCTTCACCCTAAAGGGCTATCGGCCCTGCGAGTCTCTCAACCTTTTTCAGAAGGTAGCCTTCCCGGAGCAGCTCGGCCAGCATGTCTATGTCATCATGAAGCGGTTT
>NATK01000148.1 GCA_002085285.1 Candidatus Latescibacteria bacterium 4484_7 | reverse complement strand
CCCTGACCAGCACCCTCGTTCTTTCCCCGGGAGAATACACGTCTTCCGGTGAGGGCGTGAATAAAAGATCACAACCGAGCTTGCGCAGGAGCTCGCTGTCCTTTTCAATATTACGGGGATACCTGTTGAAATCTTCACCGGGACCGAACTGTTTTGGATTGACGAATATTGAAACTACGACATAATCGGTCTGATTCCTCGCCATACGAACAAGAGACGCGTGTCCCTCGTGAAGGGCTCCCATCGTCGGCACGAAACCGATCGTTCGGCCGTTCAGTCTGGCACTCCCTACCCGTGTACTCACATCCAACGGTTTTTTGACAATTTCCATTATCTGCCTTCAATTGACAAAATCCAGCTTACGACCATTCCACCGCTGATCATCCACCTTATTATCGAAAGGGGAAGATCCTCTCTTCGGTCATTCTTTCTTTTCGTTGCCAGATGAATAACTGTGACTCATATCAGGGAACCTGCCGCTTTTCACGTCGTCTATGTAACGTTCAAAGGCCTTCTTCATCCTTTCTCCCAGTTCATCATACACCTTCACGAACTTTGGCAGCGGGTTTTCGTAAATTCCAAGCATATCCGTTATGACGAGAATCTGCCCGTCGCAGTGAGGACCAGCTCCTATGCCTATCGTAGGGATCGAGACGGATCCCGTGATCCTCTTCGCCAGCTGCCAGGGAATCCCTTCGAGCACAATTGCAAAACACCCTGCTTTTTCCAGAGCCTTTGCGTCGCTGAGAAGCCTCTCGGCAGATTCTTCGTCCTTGCCCTGCACCTTATAACCTCCGAAATGGTAAAGCGATTGCGGCGTAAGACCGAGGTGCCCCACCACAGGGATAGAGGCTTGAATGATCGCCTCTACCACAGGAACATACCTCTCTCCGCCCTCGAGCTTTACGCTTTCGGCGCCTCCCTCCTTCACGAGCCTGCCGGCGTTGCGCACAGCGTCTTCGATACTTGCCTGATATGACATGAAAGGCATATCTCCTACGATCATCGCTCTCGGTTTCGCCCTGGAAACCGCTTTTAGATGATGAATAATCTCTTCAACAGTCACAGGCAGCGTGTTCTCGTATCCAAGAACGACCATACCAAGCGAATCGCCTACGAGTATGAGATCTATCCCGGCCTTATCGAGTATCCGCGTCGAAAGATAATCATAGGAGGTGAGGGCAGCTATCTGCTCACCCTGTTCCTTCATCTTCAAGATAGTATTCTTTGTAACCTTTTTTATCATCACTCCTGCTTCCACGAAGGAACGTAAAATCTCTTTCCGTCGAACTCCTCGGTCATTCTCATGAACAGATCTTCGAGTTGATTTCTATCGGACACAAAATCCATTCTGTCGGTGTTCACTATGAGAATCGGACAACCGTCGTAATGGAAGAAATAATGATTGAACGCCTCATTCAAAGCGAAGAGATAATCCTCCGTTATCTTCTTTTCAAAGCTCCTCCCTCGCTTCCTTATCCTCTCGAGCAGTACCTCTGGAGAAGCCTGCAGGTATATAACCATATCGGGTCGAGCCATTCGTCCTTCGAGAAACGAGTGTATTCTGTTGTAGAGGACGAGCTCGTCATCTTCGAGGACGGCATGGGCGAATATCTTGTCCTTTGCAAAGACGTAATCCGTCACTATGAGCTCGGAGAAAAGATCGAGCTGGGAGATCTCCTGCTGCTGTTTGTATCTGTTGAGCAGAAAGAATATCTGAGTCTGAAATGCATACTCCTGCATATCCTCGTAATATCTCTCAAGGAATGGATTGTTTTCGACCTCTTCACAGAACAATTGAGCGTCAGACTCCTCAGCTATCAATCTTGCAAGAGTCGTCTTGCCTGCACCGATATTTCCCTCCACAGCGAGGTACTTTATCCCGCGGGCGATCAATTTCTCTTTCAAATCAGTCATACCAGTACACTATTGTATAGTGAGTTCTTTGTCAATATTCAACTTATCGGTGTCAAGCCCCATGGTGCAATCGATCGACCTTAAACGTCAGCTCACTTCTCGGCAGTCAGGGACGAGTCGTTGGAGGTATTCGCATCCGAGGAGCGATCTCGTTCAAAGGTATCATTACGAAAGGACGCTCGAACATTCTTGGGTGCGGAACGACCAAAACATCCGTGGAAATCTCGAGCTCGTCGTAGAGCAAAACGTCGATATCGATCGTCCTGTCCTCCAACCCGGGGCCACGCCTCCTTCCCATACCGCTTTCGACTGCGGAGAGTTTTTGAAACAGCGGAAGAGGCTCGAGCGAGGTTTTCAGTTCACATGCAGCATTTATAAAATTCGTCTTTGTCGAGAAATCCTGTGGCTTCGTTTCATAGAGAGAGCTCAAATTGACAACTCGCACATCCTTCTCAGAAGAGAACTCAGAGACGGCTCTCAGTATATTGTCCTCTCTTGATCCGAGGTTCGAGCCCAACGAAAGGTAAACTGTATGATCAGACATCATCAGAGTCTCGCTCAGCAACGACCTCAACCCGAGAAAGGTTGTTGGGGAAAGGCAGAGTAAGCTTTTTTATCGTCGTTTTCACTCTGCTAACGGGAAAATCTTCTATCACGGCACGGCATATTGCATCGGCGAGGGTTTCGAGCAGCTTGAAACGATTGTTCTCGACCGTTTCCATAACCTTCGCATAGACTCTCTCATAGTTTACCGTATCCTCCAAAGAATCAGTCGCTACTGCCTTTGTGAAATCGTGATGAAATTCGACATCAAGTTCGAGCTTCTGTCCTATTTCCCTCTCAACTGGAGAGACACCATAATAACCAAAAACGGTTATCCCTCTTAGCACTATCTTTTCTTCAAGCAAGATCCACCCTCCTTGAACACAAATTTAAGCTCATAAATATCCGCGTCGACTCGGCCGACGACTCATAATTTCCAGTCGTTCTTCGACAATTTCTTAAAGGCTTCACCAGCTTCAGCTATCGTTTCTTCGTCCGATGTAACGGAGAGCCTGAAATATCCCTCTCCGTTTTCTCCAAATCCCACACCGGGAGTCGCAACTACGCCCTCACTCTCTATGAGCATTCTGCAGAATCGAACCGAGTCCATCTCGACCGGCACCCTGATCCAGAAGTAGAACGTGCCGCCGGGCTTTCTATACGACAAATGAGCATCTTTTAGATAAGAGTCGAGAAGATCGATTCTCTTTCTATAGGCACCCTTCACACTTGCCAGGACCTCGTCGTAATGATCCTCCATCGTAACGGCTACGGCCTCCTGAATGGCACCGAAAACGCCGGAATCGAGATTGGACTTTACCCTGGCAAGAGAAGAGATAACATCTTCTCTGCCTATCGCAAAACCAACCCTCCACCCCGTTATGGAAAAGGTCTTGGAAAATGAAAAAAATTCTATGAAAGGAATCCCTGCATCCCTGGCTATGGTGAATAGGGGAAAAAACTCTCTGTCGTACGTCAGCTCGCCGTAAGCCGCATCGTTGACGAGCAGTACCTCTCTGCCTTTGACAAACTCGACCGCTTCGACGAAATCATCCTTGTCCGCTATCGCCGAAGTCGGATTGTTTGGATAGTTCAAAATGAGCGCCTTCGCCCTTTTGACGATCGCTTCATCGAAGCTGGTGAAATCAGGCAAGAAACCTCTTTCTTCATTGAGGGGAAATGTTCTGTATTCCGCCCCACTTAACACTGAAGACGACCTGTAAACGGGGTATCCAGGATCCGGAACAAGAATAACATCACCTTCGTTCGCTACAGCCAACGGCAGATGGCCGATCGCTTCTTTACTGCCTATTGTAACGAGTATTTCCTTGCTGTCGAGGTTGACATCGAATTGTTTCGCCGCCCAATGGCGGATAGCTTCGATCAAACACGGAAGTCCTTGGTCGGGTGGATACCTATGGTACGTTGCCACATCCAGAGCCTTTTTCAATGAATCCAATAGCTCTTTCGGTGGTCCTATGTCCGGGTCCCCTATACCCAGATCAAGCAGTCTCTTGCCTTTCTCCCTGAATGTGCTCTTCAGCCTGTCTATCTCTACAAAGAGATAGGGCGGCAGCTTCTCGAGCCTTTTAGATCTCATAAGCTCCGCCCTCATAACCTCCGAAAAAATTTACATGAACGAATGAAATATCGACACTTGCATATTGGTTTCAGGTTCAACTACAGGCATCGGAAGATAGATATCATCCTTGCTGTTATTGAACAGAACCCGCATCCATCTGTAATCGACCGGTGGCTCCGCGGACCATCTGACCGCCGGAGTAGCATAATACCATATATTATCGTTCAGAGAATATAAAACGAGAGCCGAATAAGAATCGACCCCGGACTTCCCCTTCCTTATCATTCTGAACCCAATCGTCGGTTCTTCGACTTCTGGCGACCAATTTACTGAAACCAGCTCATCTGAATCCTTTTCCTTAGCAAAAACGAAGCTTGCATCACCAGCGAGATTCGCCACTGCTATACCTTCCGTTGCCACCACGGCACATCGATTGCCGTCGGGAGACCACGCCATCTCGGATGCTCCATTTATACCCGGAACGACCGTAACATCCTCTGTGTAATAATCAAAGAAACAGAGCTTGCCGCCGCTATCTATGAAGCCGAGTATCGTCGGACGAGTCGGGTTCCACTGGAAAACAGTCGATTCATCAACGCTGATGCCATTGACACCGAACAATCCATGATCTTCACTCACCATGAAAGCTCTTCTTTGAGTCGTGTCAGGTATCCCTCCAACTATCGGAATGATACAAGGCTCGAAAACCTCCGTAGAATCCACGAAATAAATGATATAGTTATCATCAGGAGTAAGTATAGGTTTAATATTGTTGAAATATCTGGGCTTCCAGAAGACAGTATCTCCAGCTGAAATGGGAACGAGGTGCATGTTACGCGTTAATGTCATCTTCGTCGATGGCCTCTTCCAGAAGCCGATATTTACCAGATCCTTCGTTCCGTCCCTCTCTTCGCCGACGATATGTTCCTGCCAAACGACCATTTCCAGATCTTCATCCCCATAAGGATGAATGTATGTATTCTTCCTCGAGTATCCGCCGCCGTCAAAGTCATTTGTTATGAAGCTGCCACCTAAACCGAAGAGAGAATAATAAACAACATTTTGAGATGCATTATTAAATGAACTATAATCTTCCACACAAATGAAAGAACCCAAGACATTGTTGTTGTGATATGAAAGATCGAATCCCCCATCCAATACCGGTTCTTCGTCGCTTCCAGTAAGCTTCACGGAATTCGAATTCGAATATCTATAGGCATTGTAACCGCCGAAATTTGCAGTATCAGGCGACTGTTTCGAGCCTATGAAATAAAAGCTCGTACCGATATGAGGGAACATGCTTAGCTTTATACCCGTATTGAGCTCCTCGAAATTCCTCACCATGATATATCTCGACATCGTATCCGAGACGCCGTCAACCGTAGCAATTGCCGATACCTCAAATAATCCAGTTGTGTCCGGGATAACCCAATCTACAGAAAATCCCTCAGTCGCCAAAAGCGAACCGATATTGACAGACCAATTAACGACCGGCAAACCATTGGAGCTGTACCCAGAGACCTCAAACGTCAGCACTGCAGTATCACCAGGAGCAGGTGCCAGGGGAGTACATATCAAATATTGTCCTTCGAGAAATGCTTTGGGTAGCTTGGGTCCTACAGTCGATTCTTTGCTACAACTTATAAAAATGATAAAGATCACAAGGAATAGGAAAAGGTAGGTCCTCGTCATACTGAAAGACTTTCCAAAGTTCAATTTTATACCTCCGCTTTTTAGAGGATATGTCTTACCTTACCAATATCTCTGCGGTTCAGTCTGTAGTTCTATTCCCGCTGTAAAATATTAAGGATTTCCAATAATTTCAAGTGATTTTTACAACTTCCCCATCATC
>NATK01000147.1 GCA_002085285.1 Candidatus Latescibacteria bacterium 4484_7 | reverse complement strand
ATCCTATCCGAGCAGGCCGCCACGATGTCGAAGCCGCTCGCCCTTTCGGTCATCCTCTCGAGGGGCGGCAGGCCCTGGTGATGTGGCAGGTATTCGATTCTAATCTCTACCATCATTTCTTCTCCACTCATTTTCATACCTCCCCCTCCGTGCTCTTCACATTGAAAAGGCCGTCGTCAGACAAACATCTTCACCGTTGCGCGCTTAAAAACTTCAGATGAGTCCCTTCAAAACAACGGGCCCGCACGTCGTATATGTGAGCCGCTCCGGAGCGAGATACTTCGACGCCGCCTCGACGATGTCGTTCAAGGTAACTCTCTCTATTGCGCGTATGCTCTCATTGGGCATTATGTATCTCTTGTGGTAGAACTCGTTCTGAAAAACCCTGAATAACCTGTTCTCCACATTCTCTATCTCGAAAATGACGCTTCCTTTGACCTGAGCCACTGCACTTTCGAGCTCCCTCTCTTCAAGATTGCCCGCTATGATATCAGCCGTTTCTCTATGAAAGATTTCCAACGCCTGAGGGAGATTCTTGGGATCGACGGAGAAATAACTGCATATGAACCCCGTATCCTTCCAGAAGCTTGTTGTAGTAAAGACCGAATAAGCGAGCCCGAGCTTTTCCCGGAGTCCTTGAAAGAGGCGTGACGTCACACCACCGCCGAGTATATTGGAGAGAAGCGCCAGCGCATATCTTTCGTTGCTCGTTGCAGGTACTGTAACGGAACCGATGCAGACATGCGACTGCTTTGATTCCGGGACCCTGATGGAACGAACTCTTCTGCTTCTGATCTCGGCCGCACGATCAGCCGGCCGGGCCCTCGTTCTCTTGAATTTGAATCCTTTGGATACTGCTTCCACCACTCTGCTCATAGGAATATTGCCCACGAACCCGATCAGTGCGTTTTCACCGACGTACTTCTTTTCATGGAATCTCAGAAGATCGTTGCGATCGTATCTCCTGATGTCTTTCAAGTGCCCTGTAACAGGGTGAGCAAGCGGATGCCCGGCGAAGAGCGCCTCGAAGAAGAGCTCGTTCACCATCTCCTCGCATGATTCCTTTACGCTTGCGATCTCCTCCGTGATCACGAGCTTTTCGAGATCGAAGCTGTCGCCGGGAATCGATGGTGAAACGATCATCTCCGAGAAAACATCGACGATGTCGCCGAAGTGCTCCTCGAGAACCTTCCCGTGATAGCAGGTTGCTTCCTTGCTGGTAAATGCGTCCCACTGCCCCCCGATCGACTCGAGGGTATAGGCGATCTGGAGCGAATCCATGTTCTTCGTCCCGCGGAAGATCATATGTTCGAGGAAATGAGCGAGCCCGTATTCGTCGTCCGCCTCGTCACGCGAACCGTTCTTCATCCAAACACCGAAAGCTACCGTAGGGCTGAAAGGATTCTTCTGATAAAGAAGCGTCGCTTTCGAATCCAGGACAATCTTTCTACAAGGAGGAAGTTTTATCATATAGTGCTAAAGCAACGCTTTCCGGCTAAGCCTGATCTTTCCTTCCCTGTCGATCCCTATTACCTTGACTTCGATCTCGTCACCGAGTCGCATGACGTCTTCGACCCGGTTGATCCTCTTGTTGTCTATTTCCGAGATATGAAGAAGCCCGTCTTTGCCCGGCAGGATCTCGATAAATGCACCGAACGGAACGATGCTCTTTACGATGCCCTTGTAAACCCTGCCCACTTCGGGTTCCTCGGTGATCCTCGCTATCATCTCGAGGGCCTTGTCCCCGGCTGCCTGATCCACGGCTGCTATCTGAACGGTTCCATCGTCGCTGATGTCTATCTTTGCTCCTGACTCTTCCTGGATGTGCCTGATCATCTTGCCCCCTGGGCCGATGACCTCTCTGATCTTGTCCACCGGGACCTTGATCTGGACTATCTTCGGGGCAAAAGGCGATATCTTTACTCTCGGTTCGGAAATCGTGCTGTCCATTATATCGAGGATCTTCATCCTCGCATCATGAGCCTGCTTCAGCGCCTACCGTCGCCATCGAGCTCGAGCCGTTGGATTCGAGTATGTCCGAAACGACCCTTATCGTGTAGGGGAACTCTTCGTCACCGGGGATTACCGGCTGAATAGCCCTCTCGGCAAGGTGGCCGTGACCGATCTCCCTCCTTCCGGGACCTCGGAACATGCCCACCTCCCCGACGCTGAACGGAGGAAAGTTGTAATGGAGCATGTAATTCTTCCAAGATTCGCCTTCGAGGTCGTCGATTCTCTGCTCGTCCTGAGAAGTGCCAAGCGTAGTCACAACGAGGCTCTGAGTCTCTCCCCTCGTGAAGAGGGCGCTTCCGTGCGTTCTTGGAAGCACACCGACTTCGCACGTGATATCTCTGATATCAGTATAGCCCCGTCCGTCAGACCTCACTTTTTCTTCTATGATCATCTTGCGCACGACCTCTCGCTCGATGTCGTGCATGATCTCCTTTATCTGCTTCTCCGACTCCGGGAACTCCTCCGAATACTTCTCCACCGCTTCCTTGACGAGGTCGTTGATGGCCCTCGCTCTTTCGAGCTTTTCGTGGATTCGGCTCCTCTTGTTCATCTCATCGGTGTAATTCTTCTTCAACTTCTCTACAAGTTCCCCGTTCTTCTCGGGCGGGGTGAACTCCCTCTTCGGTTTCAACTTACATTCAGCAAGAAACTCCCTCTGAAATGCATTGAACCTCTTTATATTCTCATGTGCAAACTCCAGGGCCTCGGCAAGGACTGATTCCGGCACCTCCTTAGCGCCGCCTTCGACCATGATGATCGCCTCATCCGTGCCCGCTACCACGAGATCGAGGTCGCCTTCCTCGACTTCATTGAACGTAGGGTTGATGATGAATTTGCCGTCCTTCATCCCCACGCGGACACCGCTTATGATGTCTCCGAACGGAATATCGGATAGGGCGAGAGCCAGAGAGGCTCCGGTTATCCCGAGGACATCTGACTGGTGCTGCTGGTCGCTGCTCAAAACGCTGCATGCGACCTGCACCTCGTAGCGGAATCCTTCGGGGAAGAGAGGCCTTATCGGCCTGTCTATTAGACGAGCGCCGAGAGTCTCCTTCTCCCCCGGACGCCCCTCTCTCTTGAAGAAGCCGCCGGGAATCTTGCCCGCGGCGTAAAATTTTTCTCTATACTCTACGTATAAAGGGAAAAAATCCTTATCCGTCTCTGCATCCTTCGATGCTACAGCGGTCACCAGTACGACAGTCCCCTCTTCACCAACGAGAACGGAACCATCAGCCTGCTTGGCCATCCTCCCCGTCTCGAAGAACATATTCTTACCGTCAACCACCAATTGCTTTCTAACCATATTCTTGTATGCCTCCATAACAATAAAAAACCAACCAAAACCCGAATCGCCTAAGTATCTTGTTTTGAATATCCAAGGCCGGGAAGGTTATTTGCGCAGGTTCAATTCCTTGATTATCGCTCTATACTTATCGATCTTATTCTTTTTGAGATAATCAAGAAGCTTGCGGCGTCTGCCCACGAGCTTCAATAATCCACGTCTCGACGAAAAATCCTTCTTGTGTACCTGGAAATGTTTGGTAAGTTGATTGATTCTCTCGGTGAGAAGAGCGATCTGAACCTCAGGAGAACCAGAATCGTTCTCGTGCAATCGATACTTACTTATAACTTCCCTCTTCAAATCCTTTGGCAGTGCCATCGTTAAAACACCTCCTTAACCTCACGCTGAGATAACGCGATGGCAGCAGAAAGAACATGCACGTTCAATCCGCCTTACAACTGCATCTCATAATGCCGTTTTAGTAATTTTAATAAATTACACCTTTCCGCAAAATTGTCAATCATTCTTTTGCCGGGAACAGGAAGAGACAAGGTGACCCCCCTGTTATTAGGAGTTACGATGCATCTTCCGTTCCATTCTTTTGCAGAATACGAATTGCCGCCTCCTTGTCCTTCTTGAGCTGCTCACGGAGGAGATCCGCGTTTTCGAACTTTTCTTCCCCTCTGATAAAGCCTGCAAAGTGTACTCTGATTCTCTCTCCGTATATCATTTTCGAAAGACCTAAGAGGTGCACCTCTATGGTCCGTCGCTCGTCATTCCGGATCGTCGGAGCCCTGCCGATGTTCATCATCCCAGCAAATTTCTCTCCAGAAAGCTCCGCCTTGACCGCATAAACGCCATCGGGAGGGAGCAGCTTGGCTTCGTCATCAATGCGAAGGTTCGCCGTGGGAAAATCGATGCGCCTCCCCACACCCTCACCCTCGACGACGACGGCGTCGAAGAAGTAGTCGTGACCGAGGAACTTGGCCGCCCTTTTGATGTGTCGTTCCTTTATGCACTTCCTTATTCTCGTGCTGGAAACGGCCGTCCCCGAAAGAACGACCGGTGGAACAATCGTCACTCCGAATCCCATTCTCTCCCCCTCACGGGCCAGTTTCTTCTGTGATCCTTCTCTGTTCTTCCCCAGATGAAAATCGTACCCAACGACGAGGTGCCTCATACGAAGTGTCTGGATGAGAATATCGTTGATGAATTCTCTGTAGTTCATGCCTGCGAGTTCTGTAGAAAAATCCTCTATCAGAACAACATCGAGGTCAAACTCTTCGAGCAGTGAAAGTTTTTCGGGCAGTGTAGTCAGGATCGGCGGCGCCATCTCGGGATGTGTGACGGTGAGGGGATGATTTCTAAACGTGTAGAGCACCGATCTGGGGAGATTGCGCAAACGTTTCGTTTCGATTACCCTTTCAATGATCTTGCGGTGACCGATGTGCACCCCGTCAAAGACCCCTATCGTCACGACGGAGCCAACCGATTCTTCTATTGATAACGATCCCTCTACTATTCTCATAGCGTCCGCCGCTTCATTTCACCAGCCATAAAAAGACCCTTCGCCGGCCGATATTCAAACGATCCTGCCCCCGACGATTCACCTGATCAAGAATCTGTTTGCTCATATATAATAAAACAATAAAAGACCACCAGCCCGTGACGTCGATGGCCTCAAATTGCCGGCGTCAACCGAACACCCTCTTTAGACTCACTTCACCTCTTCTGCTTATTTCTGCGATTGCACCGAGGGAACCGTCGGGCCGAATCAATTTGAAAAGTGCTCTGTCGTTCACGAGGTCGATCGATGAAGTGGAAAGTCTCGGAGCGATGCCGTTCGAAAGCCTTGCAGCCTCTTCCACAGTCACTTCTACCGTCGGCAGATGTTTCAACGCTTCGGACATCGAATAACCCGGTTTTTCTATGGTGAGAAGCGAGTCGATCGAATCACAATCCACAGCATCGTCGATCGTGAAATGGCCGACTGCGACTCTCTCGAGATCGTGCAGGTGAGCCGGGACCCCCAATTCGGCGCCTATTTCCTCCGCCAATGCCCTCACGTAAAGCCCGCGTGAACAATAGACTTCCACTGTGAAAAGAGGCGGTTCGAATTCGATGAGCTCGAGTTCGTATATCTCCACGTCCCTTGGTTTTCTCTCGATGCTCTTTCCCCTTCTCGCCAGCACGTACAACGGAGTGCCCTTGTGCTTCAACGCCGAATACATGGGCGGCACCTGCTTACGCTTTCCTACGAAGCTCTCGACGATCTGTTCGATGTCTTTCCGCTCGATATGGCCCCAATCGCCTTCGGCTACGATGCTCCCTTCGGCATCTTGAGTATCCGTGCTTCTACCGAGCTGGACACTAGCGATATACCTCTTGGGCAAATCCATCAGGTAGCTCGAAAGTTTTGTCGCCTCACCGGTAAGGATCAACACAAGACCGGTCGCCAACGGATCGAGGCTTCCCGCATGCCCGATCTTCTCTATGTCGACGAGCTTCTTCAGCCTTCTTACACAATCGTAGGTACTGATTCCGCTGGTCTTGTTCATCGGGATGACACGATTCAACAATCTTCT
>NATK01000026.1 GCA_002085285.1 Candidatus Latescibacteria bacterium 4484_7 | reverse complement strand
TATTTCCCCGTACCGCCGACAGACTCGTTGCACGATCTCAGAAGCGAGATCGTGAGCAAGCTTGTTGATTGTGGTGTCTCTCCGGAGGTTCAGCATCACGAGGTGGCGACAGCCGGTCAGAGTGAGATAGATCTGAGGTTCGCTCCTCTCGTAAAGATGGCCGATGCGCTTTCGATATTCAAATACGTAGTGAAAAATACGGCATGGGCCTTCGGTAAGACCGCCACGTTTATGCCGAAGCCAATTTTCGGCGACAACGGGTCGGGGATGCACGTTCATGTTTCGCTGTGGAAGGAGGGCAGAAATCTCTTCAGCGGCCCTGAGTATGCGGGGTTGAGCGAGATAGCTCTATACTTCATTGGGGGCATTCTGAGGCATGCTCCCGCGCTGCTCGCCTTTACCAATGCGAGT
Source organism: Candidatus Latescibacteria bacterium 4484_7 (assembly GCA_002085285.1). Lineage (GTDB taxonomy): Bacteria > Krumholzibacteriota > Krumholzibacteriia > Krumholzibacteriales > Krumholzibacteriaceae > 4484-7. The sequence goes on along the minus strand of NATK01000026.1, from coordinate 16,629 downwards.
ACCAATTCCTACAAGAGACTTGTCCCTGGCTTCGAAGCTCCTGTGAACCTTGCATATTCCAGGAGAAACAGGAGTGCCGCCGTAAGGATACCAATGTATTCAGAAAAAGAGGCGGCGAGGAGAATCGAATTCAGGTGTCCCGATGCAACGGGTAACGGCTACTTTACAATGGCTGCGATTCTTATGGCAGGGCTCGACGGGATTGACAACAGGATAGATCCGGGCGAACCTCTCGACAAGAACATATACGATATGCCGCCTGAGGAATTGAAACAGGTGGCTCAAACTCCTCCCGACTTCACTTCTGCACTGAAGGAGCTTGAGAACGACTTCGATTTCCTGATCAAAGGGGATGTGTTCACCGAGGACATCGTAAGGACCTGGATAGATTACAAGATCGAAAACGAGATCATACCGTTGCAGATCAGACCGCATCCATATGAATTCGCTCTGTACTACGATGTTTAGAATGTGGTTTTTGATTGTACGATAGTCTATTGAACGGCCATGGGAGTTGAATAACCGAAATGCCCCTCAAATCGGTTTTGAAAAAGAGCAATCTTCCAAATGTAGCCAGGCTGAAAGGCGAGGAGGAAATAACCGCATTCGCCGGCGATATCCGCAAGGCCTACACAGATTGTCTGCAAAGCCTGATGGCCGAGCATAGAGCTGGAGCTTCGGGCCTTGATGTATCGAAAGCCTGTTCGGTGTCCGTCGAAACGATCGTCAAGCATATCTTCGACGCTGTGTCGAACCTTCTCGGCTCGAAACTGAGGAGCACCCCGGCCGTCATTGCAATAGGCGGTCTGGGCAGAAGAGAGCTTTGTCCAAAAAGCGATGTCGATCTGTTGTTTCTCTGGCGTCGAAACCCGGGCAGGGCAGGAACGGCGTTTGTAGGGTACATGGTGAGGATGCTTTGGGATTCGGGGTTGAGGTTGAGCCATTCCGTTCATACCATTGAAAGGCTGAAGAAGTTCATAAGGAAGGACATGGATCTCGAAACAGCAGTCCTCGATGCGAGATGGCTGTGCGGCGATCCGTCTCTGAAGGAGGATCTCACCGATCTCGTCGGGTTCGTCAGGCTCAAGGACGGCGGGCGGCTTCTCGCGGGCAAGCTCGAGGAGGCCAAGCGCAGGCTCAAGAAGTACGGATACAGCTATCATATACTCGAGCCGAATGTCAAGGAGAGCCCGGGCGGATTGCGGGATTTTCAGACGATCAGATGGATAGGGATGGTGCTCCCATGGGAAGGTGTGTTCAAAGGGTTATATAGATTATCCATCATAGACAGGTCGGAAATCGAGGAAATAAAGAATGCATTCGATTTTCTCGTTCGGACGAGGAACGAGATGCATTTTCTGATGCAGAGCAGCTGGGACATATTGAGTCTTGATATTCAGAATACGGTGGCGTCTGGGCTCGGGTTCAGGGACAGGAAAGATCTGAGGGCGATAGAATCTTTCATGAAGGAGTATTATTCAAAGACCCGCAATATCTATCGGGCTCTTATGCGCTTCATCGACGAGACGGGGGAGAAAGGGAGCCTTAGGATAATCGAAGGCAATCTCTACCGGCGCGTCGGTAACGGCAACCTGAGCCAGCTGAACATGCCGATAAGGAAGGAAAGGTTCCTCGACGATCCCCTGTACCCGTTCAAGGAACAGTTGAAAACGAAGAAGAGATTTTCCCCAAGCATGGAGAAGCGCCTGAGAAGGTTGTACACATCGGGAGTGATGAGAGGCGCGGTCAAGGAGAGGCTGAAGAGCTCGTTCGTAGAGTTCTTGAAAATGCCGGGCAAGAAATCCGATGCGTTGCACGACATGCATGAGCTTGGAGTCATATCTATCCTTTTCCCTCCTTTCGAAAAACTCACCTGTCTGAAGAAGTACGACGCCTACCACCAATACACCGCCGACGAGCACAGCATTCAGTCCGTCCATTTTCTCGAGGATCTGGGCAAGAGAGGGTCCGGCCTGCTCCCCAGACTTTACAGTGAGGTGGCGGGCAGCATCGAGATCGTTCTCGCCGCCCTATTGCACGATATCGGCAAGGTTGGTAAGGGCCCTCATGCAGTTCGAGGAGCGTCGATGGCGAATGAGCTCCTGAAGGACTTCCCTATTTCGAAGAGCAGCAGATCGACGGTGACCTTTCTGATCAAAAACCACCTCGTCATATCACAGTTCGGGCAGCAGCGCAATATCGACGATAGGGCCACTGCAGAGGAGTTCGTTAAGAGGGTGAAGGATCATACGAGGCTGAAATTCCTCTACCTTCTCACCTATGCCGATTTGAGGGCGACCGGGCCTTCCGTCTGGACGGGGTGGAAGGAGAGCCTGCTCGAAAACCTCTACTATAAAGCAAGCGAGCTCCTCGTCGAGAAATCTTTTTCCAGCGATTATTACAAGAATGTTCTCGCCGACAAGGAGTACAGGGTGCTTGCCGCGGCCCGGGACGAGGGCGAGAAGAAGCTCATCAAGAAGCACATCTCTATTATGCCCGATCATTACCTGATGATGATGTCTCCATCGAGGATAAAAGCACACCTCGAGATGATCGAGGAACTCGGGGAGAAAGGGTTCGTTTCGAGAATATACAATCATCCTCACAGCATCGAGGTCGCAGTGTGCACGTATGACAGGCCGTTTATCCTTTCGAAGCTCTGCGGAGTTTTTTCGGTAAGTGACCTCAACATATTGTCTGCGAACGCATTCACGAGAGACGATGGCATTGTGATCGATATATTCAACGTGGTGGATTTTGCGGGCAAGGTCTCTCTGCTGCATTCTTCGAGGGAAAAACTGACCGGGGAGCTCAATGACGTTCTGAACGACCGGATCGATCTCTACAAATCTTATCTGGCGCACAGGGAGAAGTGGAAGAGGCGCAAGCCGAAGATGTCTTTCGAATGTTCTGTGGAGTTCGAAAACGACATCGTCACGGACAGCACTATAGTGGATGTTTCGGCTACGGACAGACCGGGGCTGCTCTTTGATATAACACGGATCTTTTCCAGCGAACATATAGACATCAGAGCGGCGAGAATAACGACGAGCGGCGGTCGTGCCACCGATTCCTTTTATGTGAGGCGGGTTAATGGGGGGAAGGTGAGCGACATAGCGATGATGAATCGTTTGAGAGACAGGATATGCCGCGAACTTTCCAGGTTGTAGATACTGTATCGGTCCGCCGGCAAGGCTCGTTCTTGCAGGGTTTTGAAATAGAATCAACCTTCCGGGCACAAACCCGTCAGCGGGGATCATCATTGCGCCAGCTCGCCGGTGCAGATCATCATTCGAGGGCTTCGAAGAACTTCGAAAAGATCGTTCTGACATCTTTCCTCAGCGAACCGAGACGGTCCTTAACAGAGCGCCCGACCGCGAAACGCGGTGAGAGGAGTCTTCCGAAGTATTCGAGGTAAAACGGCTCCTTGCTTTTTGAGGGAGGAAGGGCGAAGCCGTGTAGATTGGCCGCATGGTTGATGAGGTAATATGTGCTGAAGGCCTCCTTGAGCCTTTCTGCTTCTTCTTTGCTGAGGAGACCGCTGGCTTCGAGCCGATCGATTGCTTGCAACGTGTTTGCGCTGCGTCTCTTGAGTCCGGTCTCGAGCAGCATGCTCGAAGCTATGATATAGTCTATATCGTACGTTCCTCCTCGCGCAAATTTTGTTTCCCAATCGCCTTTTGACAGGGTTTCGAGCTTCTTCCGTTCTTCGAGGAACTTTTCGGCTAGCACGCTGTCCACCGAGATGCCTTCCAGCCAGCCTTCGAGCAGTTCTTCGAACCTTTTTGCCGTTTCGATGTTTCCGCATAGATAATTGCATTTGGTGTAGGCGAGGATCTCCCACGTGGCTGCCCTATTGGCAAAATAATCGCGGAATCTCCCAAGCGTTTTGACGATCGGTGATGCCTCTCCCTCTGGACGAAGACGCAGATCGATACGTGCGATGCCTATTCTCTCCGACGAAGCAATCATATTCCTTATCGTTTCAATCTCGGCCTGTGTGGGGATCTCGTTGGATGTAACGGCGATGATGTCGACATCGCGCCCGAACTTGCAGTCGCCGACGGCGAGAGATCCCATTGATAATATGGCGAGCTTCGAGCCTTCTCCTCCGTGCATACGAAACAGGGATGTGACGAATGATTTCAATATTTCGCAGAGGGGCGGGCCTATCTCGCCGGGTCCGAAGTCCGGGATAGGGAGGCGGCACAGCGTAAAAAGGAGTTTCTGTTTGCAGGCGTCGCCTATTCTCTTCTCGCTGCCCTCGATGTCGTTTTCCTCGTACAGCCCCTCCGTCAGGGAGTCGAGCCAGCCGATGTTCCCCGCCAGCCACGACGAAAGTATCGTCGAGTTGGAAGCGATCGTTGTAAGCAGCCTCAACATATCATCGTCTGAGGCGATGATGTCGAGCATTGTCTTTGTTGCGCCGGTCGCCTTGATGATGCGGGTAAGATTCTTCATCGTCGTTGCGGCGTCAGGCGTTCGTGCCGCAGCGTCAAGAATAACGGGCAGGTTTCGCTTGGCCGACTCTCTCGTCGACCTGCTTTCGAGTTTTGGAAAGTCTCCGAAGGCGATGGATTTGATGAACGGTATGACGGAGGGCCCTACTTTCTTTATGTGCTCGTTCAACAAATTGCCTGTACTTTTTGCTAGACCCCTGTCAGCTGAAAAGACGAAGTAGGTCAGATCAGGTTCGCTCCCTTTGAAGTGGGTGTCGAACAGTTCGGAAACCGTCTGCAGGCAGCTCGAAAGCTCTGTCTTGAAATTTTCGCTGACATCGGAGGGTAGTTTGCTCAGAGCGACCCTCTTGGCGAGTATATCGAGGTCCCGGTCCTCCACCGGAATCATGTGAGTTCGAGCGTTGTTGAGCAGCTGCAGCCTGTGCTCTATGATCCTGTATAGGCGATAGCATCTCTCGAGAACAACGGCCTCTTTTTTCGTCATAAGCCCGAAACGTGAGAGCGCTTCGAGCGCTTCGAGCGTATTCCCCGATCTGATCTCCTTTATTCTGCGACCGAAAGAGAGCTGGAATGACTGAACGATGAATTCGATGTCCCTGATCCCGCCAGGCATCTCTTTGATATTTCTCTCTCTGCCCGCCGGATCGAGCAGCGAGAGTGCTTTCTGCCTCATCGCGAGGATGTGAGGGAGAGGATCGTCCTTGCCCAGCGGATCGAATACGACATTCTTGCAGTTTTCGATGAACTCGGAGGCCGCGGCGCCGTTCCCGGCGCTGAACCTCACCTCGAGGCGACGTACAAAAGGTCTATGTCTGAAGAGTAATTCAACTCGTTTCCACCGAGCTTCCCAAGCGATATGACGGCGAAATTGGAATAGGGTTTTGCCGATCTCCTTTCCCACTCGAGTCCTTCGATGCCCGATTCTCTCGATACTTCGACGAATGAAATCTCAGCGACGGTATCTATGACCGCATCGGTCAGCCTTGAAAGCTCGGCGGTCGTTTCTTCGAGATCGGCGAGTCCCATGAGGTCACGCAAAGCAATTCTCAGAACCTCTCTGCTCCTGTACCTCTTCACCGCGTTGATCTTTCTTCTCGTGTCGCTGAAGAGCGAGGCCTTCGAGCGCAATTCCTCGATGTATCGATCAAGGCTCTTTTCGGCACCGAGAGTCTCTCTTTCGATCAGCCAGAGGATGAGTCCCGGGTTTCTGATAAAAACGGAGGTGAGAAAATTGCTCGCTGAAAAGAGAACGGAGAGGATGCGGAATATCGGCTCTTCGATGCATATCGAATTGAAGATGTGCCTGTGAGTCGACGACGTGTCAAGGAAACGCACGAGGTTCAGGAGCGTCATGTCGGGGTCGCAAGAAAGAGCGATTTCGTTTAGACATCGGGAAAATTTTTGCAGTCCTTCTTCATGTACTCTGCCCTTTCTGATCGAATCTTTGAGGAGTTCACAGGCCTTGCGTGCATCCTTGAAGCCAAGCTCCGCGAAAGGCCTGAGATCCGCGCAGGGACTCTCGCTCTCCGTTTTCATGAGGCTGATCGTCTTTTCAATCGACTCGTCCATAAACTTTTTCTGGAATAATGACGATTTTTGCTTTAGTGTCTTTTTGTAATTATATATGACGATACCATTATTTACACAGGACAAAACAGAATAATCGTACTTCGAGAATTGCAGTAACTTCGAAGGAGAGGACGAAAGGATGAAAAAGATCGAGGCGTACATAAAGCCGTTCAAACTTGATGATGTCAAAGAAACACTGATGGAGGTAGGCATCGGAGGTATGAGCGTAATAGAAGTCAGGGGGTTCGGCAGACAGAAGGGCCACAAGGAGCTGTACAAGGGAAGCGAGTACAAGGTGGACTTTTTGCCGAAGCTGAGGGTTGAAGTGGTGGTAAGGGATGAAAATGTCGACAGGGTCGTCGAGGCGATCGTTGCTTCGGCGAAAACGGGACAGATAGGAGACGGTAAGATATTCATCCTGCCCGTCGAGGATGCCGTGAGGATAAGGACAGAGGAAAGCGGAGACGAGGCTATATAGAACCGGCCCGAAGGCGGAGCAGGATTTGAAATGAGCGCATCCGGTTATATTCTTGGTTTTGAGACGTCGTGCGATGACACGTCGTGTGCTTTGTATTCTCCCGCCGAAGGAGTCGTCGTCAACAAGACCGCGGCTCAACTGGAACACGGTAAGTATGGAGGTGTCGTTCCCGAGATTGCATCGCGCAATCACATGAAGACGATTCTCCCTCTCTATGAATCGGTGATGAATGAAGTCGGGCTCGGACTTGGTGACATCCGTGGGATAGGAGTGACACACGGACCGGGGCTCACCGGTTCTCTGCTCGTTGGGCTCTCCTTTGCCAAGGCGCTCGCCTACAGCAGCGGTGTGCCGATAGTTGGCGTCCATCACATAGAGGGGCATATTATGGCCAATGCCCTTTCTGGCACATTCGAGACGCCGGCCCTCGTTCTCGTCGTTTCCGGCGGGCATACCCAGCTGATCCATGTCAAGCGGATTGGGCGATACGAGCTGCTCGGTCAAACGAGAGACGACGCTGCGGGTGAGGCTTTCGACAAGATAGCGAAGATTCTCGGGTTGTCTTTCCCCGGAGGGCCGGAGATAGAGCGCGTGGCGGCCGAAGGCGATCCGGGAGCATTCGACTTTCCGAGGGCGTTGAGGCATTCGGGTAAGCTCGATTTTTCATTTTCGGGTCTGAAAACGGCTGTGAGACTGAAGGTGGAATCTATCGGCGAACTAACCCCCCGGCTCGTAAGCGACGTAGCGGCATCGGCTCAAGAGGCAATCGTTGACATACTTGCTGAGAAGTCTCGTGAAGCGGCGAAAAGGCTCGGCGTCAAGCATTGCTACATCGCCGGAGGGGTTGCCGCCAACCTGAGGCTCAGAGAGAGAATGTCCATGCGCCTCGAGCCGCTCGGAGTCGAGGTGCGGTGGCCTGAAACAAGATACTGCACGGACAACGCAGCCATGATAGCCTGTGCTGCATATCACCACCTAGAGGCGGGTCTGCATTGCGGCCTCGATCTCAATACATTCCCCCGGGGCGAGTTGACATCCTGGGCATGACCCGGCGCATGAGTCATCGGTTGTCGAATTTTCATAAGACCAGCACAAAGGCTTTTGCGATCAAGCCATTCAATACCCAAAGCGTGAAAGACCGATTGCCGTATTGTCATCCCATTAATCCTCGTCTTGCGGCATTTACTTTTATGCAAAAGATATTGCATATTTGCCTTTCCGCATAGTCTCTCTTTGAATCCCGGGAAGGTGTCTAATCCCTTATTGTTGCTTAGATTACCCGACGTTAGAAGCGGCTTGAAGGGGCTATGGCAACGGCGCCGGGCCTTGGCATATTAATTGCGTGAAATCGAATAAATGAAAGAAACTATGTGATTTTTCGACGGCCGCGAATCGTGGCACGTCCGCACTTGCAATTCTTATCTGCGAGGTTGTGTGCAATGGCTCAAGGAGAAAAGAAAGAGAGCTACAAGATACTCGTTGTAGACGACGAGCTTCACATCAGAAATATTCTGAAATTCCAGCTCGAGAAGAGCGGGTACTCGGTAGTTCTCGCCGAAAACGGGGAAGCCGCCCTTCATATGGTGAGGAAAGAATCGCCCGATCTTTTGATACTCGATCTGATGATGCCCAAGATGGATGGCTTCGAAGTATGTAAAAGGATAAGAGAGAATTATCAGACTGCACAGATCCCCATCATCATGCTTACGGCGAAGAGTGACTTGCCCGACAGATTGAAGGGGCTCAAGGACGGAGCCAATGATTATCTCATAAAGCCTTACTCGAACGAGGAGTTGCTTCTCAGGGTCCAGAATGTTCTCGAATGGAGCCAGAAACAGAAAGAGGCAAACCCGCTCACCGGTCTCGCTGGTAACAGAGCCATCGAGAAGGAGCTGCAGGAGCGAATCGAAAACAGCATTCCGTTCGCATTCCTCTACATGGATATAGACAATTTCAAGGCGTACAACGACTACTACGGCTATCAGAAGGGTGACGAGGCAATACTCTTCCTGTCTGACATCATCGTTGAATCGGTGAATTCCCTGGGTTCGTCGGATGATTTTGTAGGCCATATAGGCGGGGACGATTTCGTTGTCATCACCACTCCTCAGAGGGCGGAAGCAATAGCAAGGAGGATCATAGACGAGTTCGACAAGGGCTCTCTCGTTCTTCTCAGGGAGGAGGATCTGAGACGAGGATATTTTGAGGTGAAAAACCGTCTGGGCGAAGTGAAAAGGGTGCCGCTGATGTCGGTAACCGTAGCTCTGGTCATCGATGACAACGGCAGATTGAAGCACTTCGCGCAGGTCAGCGATATAGCCTCCGAACTGAAGAAATACGGCAAAGAGATGACCGGCAGTATCGTCGTGAGGGAGAGACGCAAGGAAGCGGGTGCGCCCGAGAAGATCAAGTGAGCTACAAGTGAATGTTTCGGCGAAGGGGAGCGTGATCGCAGTCGTTTGTATGCATCAAGAAGAAAGGATCGGCTAGATCGAACGCGACTATTGAGGGAGTAAAGAGCTTTGCAGCAGGACGGTACGTATTTGAAGGACACACTCGTACGAGGACTTGAAGACGAGCTCGCAAGAAAGGTCGAGCGACTCGAGAGAGAACTCGTCTGGTGGAGAACCGTTTACGACTCTGCTCGCCTCCTCGTGGGTCATGAGCTGGTAAAACCGATGACATCGATAAGTGGTTATCTCGATCTGCTCGAGAACGACCTCGCCGACACTCTCGAAGAGAAACAGAGACACTATATAGAACGGATGAGAGCATCGCTCGAGAGGCTGGAGATCGTAGCGGATTCGTTCGTACAGATGCTTCTTATAGACAGAGGATCGAGCAAGAAGGTCGGTGAAGAGAACATATCGGTAGGCGAAGTCATAGGAAAGATCACAGAGGACCTCGAACAGCAGGGGGGGGAATTCGAGGTCGTCATTGATGAGAGCATACCGCCTGTTTCGTTGAGACGCAGATATCTCGAGATTGTTCTCGAAAACGTTCTTTCAAACGCAGTTAAGCATGGCGACGCATCGGGGATTGTAAAGGTCGAAGCCCGCCTGCAAAACGACAGAAGGGGAGATTCGAGAGAGAGGTTTCTCTTTATAAAGGTCGAAAATCAGACGGAAGACATTTCTACAGGCAAGCTCGAAAGATTTTTCGAGCCGTTCTACCGGGTGAAGGAGGATGAAGAAGACGGTATGGGGCTCGGCCTCGCGCTCGTTAAGAATCTCGTTTTAATGATGGGCGGACGCATTGCAATAAGAGGGGAAGAGAGAGGAATAGTCGTAACACTCGCCATTCCCATTATGGAGAATAAGACATCGGAAGAGGAATGACATGTTTATGTGGGAAAAAAACGAAATACAGCGAGAGACACCGTTGAGCATACAACAGATCAGGATGATAGAGCTTTTCAGCATATTCCTCATAATATTCGTCGCCAAAGAGATTGCTGGGTTCGAGTATAGGAACGGGCTAATAGCGATCGTTCTCTTCGGAGCCGTTTTCTTGAGCCTGTCGGTTACGGCGGTCGAAAATTACCTCATAAGAAATTCGCACTGGAACGAAGCGTCGAAGAATTTCACAGACTGGGTGAATGTCGCTTTCGACCTGGTTGTCGTTCTGGCGATAATCTATCTGACGGGTACTGCACAGAGTCCGTTTCTCTTTCTTGCCGTGATACCGCTCTTCTTTGCGAGCCGTATTGTTTCCCCTGTACATGCCGGTATATTCGTCACGATCGTAACGGCAGGAACTATATCTTTGTTGGGAACCCTCGAAATATCGGGCACCATTCCTCACAACACCTGTTATTCGTCGAACTTAAATATCGTGCTGAGCAGAGACTACCTCGTGGGCACAGTGCTCGTTCTGGTAGGCTTCATGAGCCTCATGACCTATCTGTTCAGAAACTACTATGACAGCTTCCGCGTGTATATCAGCAAGGCCGAGGACAGGCTGCTGAACAACAGGAAGAGGATCATCGAGCTGACGAGACTTTACGATATAAGTCTCGGTATAAACTCTGTGATAAGCATAGACACTCTTCTCAAGATGGTCTGCAAGGAGATCACGCTTCTTTTGAGAAGGCCGTGGGCAAGTATAATCTTGATCAATCAGAAGGACGAGATCGTAAAACATGTCGAGCTGGGACAGGATGGTGTGATCGCATCGAATGCGATCAAAGACTTTTCACACGACCCTTTGATAAAAGAGATACTACAGAGGGAAGATGGATTCATTATAGACAACATCTCGGAGGAGAAGCTCTTTGCGAAGTCGATGCTGCTCGGCGGAAGAGAGTTCGATACGTTCCTTGCGGTTCCTATTTATTCGGGCAAGGACAATCTAGGGGTCATGGTGGTAGGCGGCAAGAAGGACGTCCACTTCGGTCAGGAGGATCTGAGGCTCATGACGATCCTTTCCGGACAGGTTGCGACGGCCATAGAGAAGAGCCGTCTGTACGAGGTGATGAACGGGAGAATCAAGAGGCTCGAGAGGGAGAATGAAAACCTCAAGAACTCCAATCGTCTGAAGATGAGCTACATATCACACCTTTCTCACGAATTGAAGACACCTCTCACTTCGATCAAGGCTTATGCAGAATCGCTCGTCGATCACATGGAAGATATGACGGCAGAAGAACGGGAGAGCTTTCTCGGGGTCATATCGGGCGAGACGAACAGGTTGATCAGAATGGTGAACAAGGTGCTCGACATATCGAAGATAGAGTTCGGGCAGAGGACACTTCGAAGGAAGCTCTTTTCCCTGCGCGAACTCATTGCCGACGTCGAGGGCTCAATGCAGCCGGTTTTAGACGAGAAGAAGCTGCACTTGATCGTCAAACTGCCAGACGAGTTGCCGCTGATCGACGGCGACGAGGATCTCATCAAGCAGGTGTTCATCAATCTGTTCAGCAATGCGATAAAACATTCACCTGAAACTTCGAGGATATTTGTCGAGGCTGTGGAGGATGCTGTGTCGGTGAGGATCTCCGTGAGAGACGAAGGTGAAGGTATTCCTCAGGACGACATCGACAATATATTCAAGCAATTCTACCAGGTCAGGGGCGGAAGCACCGAGGGAGTTGGGCTCGGCCTCGCCATCGTAAAGAACATAATAGAGCAGCACGGGGGGTGCATATCGGTGTCGAGCAACCTCGGCGAGGGAAGCACATTCACGTTTACCCTTCCGAAGGAGCATCATTTCAATGACCTTCTCGGGTTGATATTCGACATGGTCGAATCCAAAGAGGAGCTTCAGGAGATGTTCAATCTTGCGGTGAAGGCCATAGCGGAGATGCTGTCGGTGAAGATTGTCTCTCTCATGCTCATAGACCAGAAGAAACGGGAGCTCTTCATAAAGGTCGCGTACGGTCTCGATGAAAGTGTCGTGGAGAAGACCAGGGTGAAGTTGGGCGAGAGCATAGCAGGGAAAGTCGCCGTCACGGGTGAGCCTCTCTTGATAAAGGATATCGAGGAGACGAACAAGGGATATGCGAACAACCCTCAATACGAAACGAAGTCACTGATCAGTGTACCGCTCAAGATCGGTTCGACCGTCATAGGCGTGATCAATGCGAACAACAAAACCTCGGGCGGCTCTTTCAGCGAGGACGATTTGAATCTGCTCATCAGCATGAGCGAGAGGTTGTCCAAGGCGGTCGAGAGGATCAGGACTTCCGAGGACTCGACTGCCTTCATCAGAGAGGCGATAAATTCGTTCAATTCCATTCTGGAAAGTCAAAGACGCAGCTCTTCGGAAGTCATCAAGAGACTCGTCAAGTGGTCGGTGAGCGTGGCGAGAAAGCTGCAGCTAAGTGAGAAGGAAATCAGAGTGATCCAATACGTTTCGAGTGTTCACGACGTTGGAATGACTTATATAAGCGAGGATATTTTGAAGAAGACGTTGGAGCTTACTCCCGAGGAGATCGAAGAGATACACAGGCATCCCCAGAAGGGTGCTGCGATCATGAGACCACTCGAATTCGTTGAATTGGTGAGCCAGAATATCCTTTTCCACCATGAGCGTGTTGATGGAAAAGGCTATCCCATGGGCCTGAAAGGGGACCAGATCCCGATTGGTTCGAGGATACTTGCTGTGATAGACGCCTTCGTGGCGATGATAAACGACCGCCCGTTCAGAAAGAGACTGAGCATAAAGGAAGCGGTTGACGAATTGATAAGATATTCGGGCACTCAATTCGATTCCCGGGTCGTCTCTGCTTTTATAGAAGTGCTGATGGACGAGGGGTTGATGGAGGTCGAGGAGTACACGAGAATCAACGATTCGCTGCGTACGGCGCAAAAGCATGTAGTTTCATAGACTGGTGATTGAAAGTGTTGCACGAAGCATTTCAAGATATCATGACAGGGGAATCGGGGAGCGCGGAGTATATTTTAGCCGTTTTTGCTCTCTCCATGCTCTTCGTCGCCGGTTCCTTTACAGGGAGTGCCGGCAATCGTTCGAGGCAGTGGAGGTCTCTCTTCTCCGCGGTCTTCATGATTGTCGTTTCGAGAGTTGCCCTTTCCCTTTCATACTACTTCGAGAACAATGTGCTTTTGATAAGCTCGCTCGTTTTGCTGGTGCCTGCGATTGCACTCCTTGCGGAATTTGTCACCGCCCCTTTCGATAGAAGACGGTTCAGGATCGGAATGTTCATAGGAGGGGCAGCCGGGGCCGTAGTACTTGGGGGATCGACGGCGGCGTATTCTTCGAGGTTCTTACATTACGATTTTTTCAGATCTTATGCTCCCATAATCCTGTCGACGATCCCTGTAGGTATGTTCTTCGGAGCCTGTTTGAGCAGGGCCTTCAAGTGTGCAAACAGGGTGCCGGGGATATTGGGCGTTGCCTTTGTTTCCGCGGCGACCCCCATCGCCGTGCTCGTCAATCTAGGCTTTGCAGGCAACAGTGATTTCTTTAGCCAGCTCTTTGCATTGATCGACCTGGCAGGGTTTGCGTTTCTGCTGTCACATTCACTCGTCTCCAAACCGGCGACGGGGGCAGGCGGTTCGAAAGGAGAAGATGAACGGGGGCAATCGTCATCAATCGCGCTAAGAAAGGGTGAAAGCATTCTCGATGACCTTTTCAACGAGCTGAACGATTCCGTGAGAGCCGTTTTGAAGGAAAGGCCTGCACAGGAATCTCTGAATCGGATCGTCGAAGGCATAGCGCGAATCACGGGGGCTTCGTTCGTTCTTTTGAGAACGATGGACGAAAGAAGCGAGATGTACAGGCTGCGTTCGTTTTATGGCCTCGAAAGAATAGGTACTGCTGCAATGTCGAGCTTCGCAGTGAAGAGAAATGCCGCCGAGGGATTATTCGAAGGTCGCGATTTCGGAAGCGGTGGTGCGTTCGTTGCGGCGGAAAACGCGTCTTCGGTCGAAAAGGTCCTCGCGGCGATGGTGGAAAGAGGCAGTGCAGAGCATCTCTATATCGTGCCTCTCGAAGAGAGAATCGAGAGCTCGGGATATCTGACAATCGGGTATCTCAAGGACCCTCCGACGGAATATGTCGAGAGGGCAATAGAAGCCTACCGTAATATGGCCGTTCATATACTATGGAAAGAAAGGGTAGTGAGCCGTCTCAAGGAGAGCGAGAAAACGCTGTCGCTCTATCGCGAAGAGCTGGATGGAGTGAATCAGCTTAAGTCGAATTTCTTGTCCGTGATTTCGCATGAGTTGAAGACTCCTCTTACGTCTATAAAGGCTTATGCCGAAACCCTCCTCGAAAATCTCGAATCGATCGAGACCAGGACTGTCAGGGAGTTCGTCAAAGTGATGGATGGTGAGAGCGAGCGATTGATCAAACTCGTCGACAACATCCTGAGCTTTTCCTACATGGAAATGGGAAATCTAAAGGTGGAGAAAGTTTCGTTCGAGCTCGACGAGCTCCTAAGGGAGGTCTATGCGTCGATCGAGAAAGAGTTTGTTTCGAGAGGGCTGACAGCCGAGATAGTTCTCCCGAAATCACCGGTCATAATCAAGGCCGATCGTGAGCTGGTAAAGCAGCTGTTGCAGAATCTCATCAACAACGCTGTAAAGTTTTCGCCCGAGGGAGGCAAGGTGTATATCTCGCTCGATGAGGAGGCGTCCTTCGCAAGAATAATCGTACAGGATACGGGGAAGGGAATCCCCGAGGATCAACTCGAGAAGATATTCGAGAGATTCCACCAGGTCGACGGTAGCGATACAAGAGAGTACGGAGGCTCGGGTCTCGGGCTTGCAATCTGCAAGAACATCGTCGATTGGCATGAGGGCAAGATTTGGATGGAGAACGTAAAGGGCTCCGGAGCGAAGGTCGTTGTTCTCCTGCCGATGAAGGATATCTACGTCAGACAGGCCCTCTCGAAGGGCTTTATAGGGTCGAGGCGCTTCGAAAGGGATAGGTACCTTACCTTGCTCGTCGAGATGGTCGCCGAATTCTTGCAGGCGAGGAAGGCCTCGGTCATGGTGCTCGACAGGGAGCAGAACGCCTTGAGGATATTGGCGGCAAAGGGACTCGACCCGGAATTCGTCCAGAATACGCGGGTCGAAGTCGGCGAGAGGATCGCAGGAAAGGTCGTCGAGACAGGAAGGGCAATGCACGTATTCGACATCGAGAAAGAGAACCAGTACGGCAGGGCAAATAATACCGCTTATTACGGAACAAGCTCGTTTATATCGGTGCCGATGAAGGATGACGGCGAGATCATAGGGGTGATCAACGTCAGTGACCATGTCGAGGGAAGGGAGTTCACCGAGCATGACCATGAACTCCTTGAATCGTTGAGCGAGCTGATAGCGGGGATGCTGAAGAAGGCGGATGCTTACGAATTGGTGTCCTCGAACTTCGAAAAGCTGAAGAGTGCCATGAGAGCGATACTGGAACTGCGCGAGACCTGGGGAGGCAAGAACCTCTCCAATCTGACGATCGTCGCGCAGGCCACGGCGAGAAGATTGAGGCTCGATGAAAAGGCGCTAATAGCCGTGAGGATCGGGATGAATATATACGACCTCGGACTCATGAAAGTGCCGAGACACATCCGATCGAAGAGGGAGAAACTTTCGTCCCGAGATGTGAAGCGCCTGATGGAGCACCCGAACCTCGGTTTCTCGCTCATATCTCCTATGTGCCTCGACGAAAGAATAAAGGCGATCGTGAGGAATCACCACGAGAGATACGACGGCAAAGGCTATCCCGACGGATTGAAGGGGGAGGAAATACCTATTGAGGCGAGGATAGTCAGCGTAGTCGACGCGTTCAGAGCCTTGATAACGCAAGGTCCTTACAGGAAGGTTTACTCCTTCGAGGAGGCTCGAGAGGAGATCATGAAAAAGGCCGGCTCGAGATTCGATCCCAAGGTGGTCGAGGCGTTCATGAAAGCTCTTAACGATCTCGGTGCGCGCGAGGAGAACGGACAGCTCGTTCTTGACTCGATCACCGAAGAGCTGGAGAAGATCAGAAATTCATTGGATGAAAGAGATGAAACAGATCTGGTCGAAGAACAGGAAAAAGTAAAGGAGGGTGCCAGATGAAAAAGGCCAAGATCCTAGTCGTTGACGATGAGGTCAACATCACGCAGATACTCGAGTTCAGCATAGGGGCGGAGGGGTTCGAGGTGATTACCGCCTCCGACGGTGAAGAAGCGATAGACAAGGCGAGGAAGGAGCAGCCCGACCTAATCATCCTCGATATCATGATGCCGAGGATAGATGGCTACGAGGCGTGCAGGATCCTTAAGGCCAACCCGATCACAAAAAATATCCCCGTCGTGCTTCTTACGGCCAAGGGTAGGGATGTGGACAAGAGGTTGGGGTACGAGGTCGGCGCAACCGACTATATAATAAAGCCGTTCAGCCCGAACAAGCTGATAGAAAGGATCAACGAGCTTCTTTCTTTGAAAAAATAGTATTTTCGTTTGATTGCACGGGGTGCTCTTGAGTATTCTTTAGCTGCCATGGATATAAAAGAGTCACCCCGTTTTGCAGATGTCGTTCTGCCCGTCCCGGTCGACAGGAGGTTCACGTACAACGTGCCGCCGCGCCACCGCGGCGATGTCGCCGTCGGATGCCGTGTCGTTGTTCCGTTCGGAAGACGGAGGATGACAGGCTACGTCGTTGCCCTTCGTGACGATTC
>NATK01000146.1 GCA_002085285.1 Candidatus Latescibacteria bacterium 4484_7 | reverse complement strand
TTTTCACTCTCAGCCAGCTTCTCTTTTAGGATCTTTATCAATTTCTCCAGAGAAAACGGATACTCGGGGATGAGAATCGCATCGGCGAACGCCGCCTCCCCTCCCCTCAGAGCGAGCCAGCCAGAATGCCTTCCCATCACCTCGAGAAAAAATATCGTCTGGTGCGATTCGGCGGTGTGCGCTATCCGCTCTGCACTCTCGCAGATGATATTGAGCGCAGTATCATAGCCGAGGCTGTACTCCGTTCCTGCGAGGTCCCTGTCGATCGTTTTGGGTATACCGACTACCCTGACACCCCTCTCGTAGAGGATCGCCGCTGCACCCAGAGTATCCTCTCCGCCTATCGCTATAATGGCATCGAGTTTCAGCTTCTCCACATTTTTCTTTACGAGCTCGGTTCTGTCGTTTTCCGGCGCAACAGGATTGGTTCTGCTGCACTGGAGCTTGCTCCCGCCGAGCCTGCTGTATTCGCGTATGATCTCGGGACCGAGCTTTACCACATGACTGCCGTTGTCCTCTATGGAGAGCGCCTCCCACCCTCTCTTCAGGCCTACTACCTCCATCCCTTCGATCGTAGCCCTTTCCACCACTCCAGCTATAGCCGGATTCAGTCCCGGTGCGTCACCTCCGCCTGTCAAAACTCCTATCTTCATATATACCCACCTCCACGATCAGAAACAGCTTACATTACAACCGTCCCGACGATCGTCGGGACAACAGACGTCCAACGATCATGAACGCCCGACTTGCACTTAGACTAACCGGGATCAGATCTCACTCTCAAACTTCATTCGATGAAGCCTCAGCCACAATTGCCCTTCTTCTTCATGAAATCGTCGAACGTGATCTTTTTCTTGTAGCACTCCTCCTTCATGTACTTCAGAAGGGGAAGAAATGTCTCCTTTGGAACATATCCCGGCACAACGGTAACGAGCTTTCCCTCTTTGTCGAGGTACGCCAGCGACGGGAACCCCCTTACCCCGAAATAGCGTGTCAACTGAACGGAATTGTATGTTTTGCCAGAATATTCGTAAATCTTCGAAGCATCCTCAGCATTCAGTCTTATCGTCACGAAGTTTCTTGCAAGGAAGCTCTTGACCTGGGGATCGGAGAATGTCTTTTCGTCCATCACCTTGCACCATTTACACCACGAGGTATAAAAATCTATAACAGCTGGCTTCTTCTCCTTCTGGACCCTCTCCAAGCCCTTGTCAAAGCTGATCCACATCTCGGCATTACCGGTCGTCTGCTGTTTCTCCGGGCTTTCCTTCGAACATGACAACAAAAGAATAAACATTGCAAGCACAGCAAAACGAATAACCTTCTTCAGCATTCCTTCTCCTTTCCCTTTCTTCTAAAGAACATCTTAAATAATAATTTAGCTTATTTCTATAAATTTGCAAGCAAGGTTTGCCATTCGCCGACCATACCAGCCGAAGAGAGCAAGATCCGTGCTTATATCATACACGCTTATCGATGATTTTAGCCAAATTTTATGGAACATCCCGTATTCCCTGTTATATAATGCATATCGGCATTCGGATTCAATCAAGAAAGGATCAGGTATGAATAAAAAATCATTCACCCATTGTTTTTCGCTGATTGCGGCGATCCTTTTTGCTCTTTCCACAATTCAAGCTGCTCCTCTGCCCGCTGCTGCCCAGGGAGGCACCGAAGAGGACAGCACCATCGTTACGGTGAACGAATGGCTCGTACTCGGCCCGATAGCCACTCCTCTGCCCGCCTACAACGACGAAGGACCTAAGAAGATTGAACCTACGTATATGCTCGAATCGGATCTTATGGACATTTCGAGCTGCAAGCCCGCTTCCGGCAAGAAGGTTTATGTTCCGGCGGGCGGATTCGTCCAATGGATAAAGAAGGGTGCGAAAAAAGGCAAGGTATCGCTCGTAGTTCAGACCGCTTATCTCGCCGCTTACGTAGAAGCACCGAGATGGCTAAAGGTAAAGATTGCCGCACAGAGCATCATCCCGTTCGCCGTCTTCGTCGACGGTGAGAAAACGATCGAATCGCCCAAGCCAGGCAAGGAGGGTAGCGACAGCGCAAAGGAAGTGGCTCTCGAACAGGGCAGCCATTCATTGATCGTCAAGGTAGTCTGTCAACCGTCCGATACAATCGCAACGGCCGATTTCAAGCTGACCCTCGAGAGCACAGAAGGCAATGCGAAGCCTTTAGTCACAACGAAACTCGAGAGATACCTCTCCCTCGGCGACATTCTCAACCTTCCCAAAACAGCAGGCGTAACCATATCGCCGGACGGCAAGATGATAGCACTCACCATGTCGGTTCAGCCGAAGGAGAAGGAGAGCCCCGACAGGTGGCTCGAGATAAGGCGAACAGCCGATGCGAAGCTGCTTGCATCGATAAAGGACATAGAGGGACTTCGTGGCGTGAAGTGGGCGCCGGTCGGTCGAAGGCTCTCATACGTAACTTCCAGCAAGGGAAAATCCACTATAAACCTTTACGATTTCGAAACGGGTGCAACGACATCGATACTGAAAGATAAAAAGGACCTCAACGATTACGTGTGGTCGCCCAAGGGCGATTGCATTGTGTATTCGATCACAGAAAAACCCAAGAAAGAGAATGAAAACGTAAAGAGGCTGCGAAGCATAAGCGACAGATGGAGCTATGGAAGGATGCGCTCCTACCTTTACATTGCATCCGTTCCCGGCGGCCTGACTCGCAGACTCACAGCAGGGAAATACTCGACCAACCTTCTCAATGTAAGACCCGACGGCAAGGCGATTCTCTTTACGAGAAGCTACGAGGACTTGAGCGAGAGACCTTACGGCAAAACGGAGCTCGTAGAGATGGACCTCGGCAGCGACAGGATAAACCTCCTCTGGAAGGGCCACTGGCTTAATAGCGCTCAATACTCGCCTAAGGGCGATAAGCTTCTCATGCTCGCAGGTCCCTCAGCCTTTGGTGACAAGGGCAAGAATGTCCCGAAGGGCGTCATCCCCAACGACTACGACGGGCAGGGATATATATTTGACATAAAGAGCAAAGATGTCAATGCATTTACACGCGACTTCAATCCTTCAATCTCGAGCGCGGTTTGGTCGAGGGCCGATGGCAACATATACCTTGTCGCAGAAGATTCATCTTTCGTAAGGCTTTTCAGATATGACACTGCAAGAAAGCGCTTCAAGAGAATGAGGACGGGTTGCGACGTCGTCGGATGGAGCAGCGACATATCGAAGACCAGGCCTATAGCCGTTCTTGCCGGTTCGAGCGCCAATGAACACGCAAGACTATACTTTGTCGATCTAAAGAGAAACCGGTCGAGAGTACTCCTCGATCCCAACAGTGAAACATTCTCTCATATCAAGATGGGCAGGGTGGAGAACTGGGATTTCACGAGCAGCACGGGGAGGCTGATCAAGGGCAGGGTGCACTACCCGCCGGACTTCGACCGGAACAGGAAATATCCGTGTATCGTCTACTACTACGGAGGAACAGAGCCGGTATGGAGAGACTTCGGAGGGAGGTACCCGAAGAACCTCTGGGCAGCCATGGGCTACGTGGTCTACGTGCTTCAACCGAGCGGTGCGACCGGCTTCGGGCAGAGTTTCTCCGCCCTGCACGTAAACGACTGGGGCAAGATCGTCGCCGGTGAGATCATAGAAGGCACAAAGAAGTTTCTCGACGCCCACCCATTCGTAGACGGCAAACATGTGGGATGCATAGGCGCCTCGTACGGCGGATTCATGACGCAGCTTCTGCTCACCAGGACCAACATGTTCGCTGCTGCCGTATCACACGCCGGCATCAACCTCATCCCCCATTACTGGGGCGAAGGCTACTGGGGCTACGCATACAACGCCGTCTCAGCGGCTAACAGCTTCCCGTGGAACAGAAAAGACATCTACGTCGACCAGAGCCCCCTCTTCCATGCAGACAAGATCACAACACCACTCCTGCTCCTTCACGGGACAGCAGATACGAACGTGCCGACCGGCGAAAGCGATCAGATGTACACGGCGCTCAAGCTGCTCGGAAGAACAGTCGAGTACGTCCAGATCAAGGGACAAAACCATCTGATCACCTCCTACAAGAGAAGAGTCGCATGGTCCAATACGATCCTCGCCTGGTTCGACAGATGGCTCAAGGGAGAGCCTGAGTGGTGGTATTCACTCTATCCAGATTCTAAAACCTCTCAGCTTGAAGGTAAACAGCAGAAGAGCCAAAGCTCAAAGGCCGAGAGGCAAAATACCGATCACCTGAAGGCCGGGATGGATACGAGCGCACAGCTGAAGCCGGAGCAGACGAGCTCTGAACAGGCGGAAGTGGTCCAGGCGAAAGCAGGATCCTCCGTTTCCCCGTGCTCAAATTTGCCGCAATGGATCGAAGGGCTCGAGCCACACAAGGTGCCGGCCGGTGGAGGAAAACCGATCCTCGTAGGAAAGGTGACAAGGGAAGACATTAAAGATGCGATACCGAACTGGGACGACGAATACTACAGCTACGAACCGGACAGTAAGGTGCTCTCGAAACTCCCGACATACGTATCCAACGACATTTCAATAAAATGCATCCTCGGCACGTGGTGCGGCGACTCGATGAGGGAAGTGCCGCGCTTCTGGAAGGTGATGGAATACGCGGGTCTCCCTGCTGAAGGCCTCGAGATGTTCGCCGTAGAGCGCTACAGGGCAGAACCCTCGAGAGAAAGACCGGCCGAGCTGATCGATTGGTCTAAAGAGGTGAGAAACCATTTCAGCATAAAGGCCGTTCCCACGTTCATAGTGTGCTCCGGCGCGAAGGAGCTCGGGAGGATCGTCGAAAAACCCAGGAAGAGCCTCGAGGAAGACCTCCTCGGGATATTGAAGAAAAAATGAGCCTCTCGACTCTAAACCAAGACATGCATGCCCGCCGTTGGAGTATCTCGCACGAAACCGAAGAGCGCATTACACCCGAATGAACGCGAGCGCATCGAAAGAGCTCTTGTTAACTGCAGGCCAGCTCACGATTTCAAACCCTTTTGTGCGGTGCCGGAAAGCGCCACTTGGCTCATATCTCCTCAACGGCAGACCTGCGCACGGCTTCAAACAGTCTCGAGGAGCTCTCTCAGCCTCAGTGCATTCGCTGCGGCGTGCCCATCGACATCATTGTTGAAATAACAATAGATATCTCGCTTTCCCCCCGCCAAACTTGCTATCCTTTCGGCCCACCTCGAAAGCTCCTTGTCGCTGTAATTGGACGTATATAACTGTGGCTTCCCATGAAAACGCACATATATGAAATCGGCCGTCACTTCGAAAATCTCCGGCAACCTTGGATGGCTCTCGATGCACAGCGCTGCATTGAACTTCCTCAAAATCTCGAATGTGCGATCGACGAACCAGCTCTCGTGCCTGAACTCCACTGCGTACCTGTGCCCCTTCTTGAGCTGTGACAGGAATGATTCGAGAAGCCCGGGATCACTCTTGAGAGAGGGAGGAAGCTGAAAAAGCACCACCCCGAGCTTCGAGCCGAAAAGACGGAACCTCTCGAACATCAGAGAAAGCGACCCGGCTGCATCCCTGAGTTTCAACCTGTGGGTGATATATCGAGAACCCTTCACGGCGAACACGAAATCGTCCCCTACACGATCCTTCCAGCCTTTTACCGTTTTTTCCGATGGGAGCCGGTAAAAAGTCGAGTTGAGCTCCACCGTATTGAACCTGGTTGAATAGTACTCGAGCATCTTCTTCTTTGCCAGGTTCTCGGGGTAGAATTTACCCTTCCACCCCTCGTAGTAGAACCCTGATGTGCCGACGAAAACGGCTCCTTCAACATTGCGCCGAGCATACAAAAAAAAGCTGGTTATCCGGCGGAAAGCATTGTATAATAAGGGAGGTTTTAAGAAGGAGTGTTGTTTAGGATAATAAGGAAACTCTGAAGTAAAGATCGCCCGAAGAGAAGTATCGATCCCATCCGGTTACTTACAAATAATCCACGGGACAACTGAGAATCGATAAGGTCTATTTGGGTCCAGGTGAGATGCAAATGAGAATCGGCATCTCATAGAATCCGAGCCGAAGAGTTGCTAAGAGAGGTGAGCAGTATCGAGGTAGATTAGAATTAGAAAGAGAAAAGGTTTTTTGTTATAGGTTTTTTGTTTTTTGAAAGGATTTCTTAGTGATGACAAAGAAGATTTATATTGGCAACCTGCCATTCTCAACAAGTGATGAAGAATTGGCAACTATATTCCAGCCTTTTGGTGAAGTTAGCTCATCGAGAGTTGTCAAGGACAGGTATACTGGCCGCTCGAGAGGCTTCGGTTTTGTCGAAATGGACAACGACGAAGCAGCCGACAAAGCCATCAACGAACTCAACGGCAAGAGCGTCGAAGGCCGCGTCTTGAAGGTCAGCGAAGCTCGTCCGCGTGAGGACAACAGAGGCAGAGGGAGTAGGCCCGGTGGCGGCGGTGGAAGAAGCAGAGGCTTCTAATTCCCCACCACCTAAACAGCATTCTTTTGTACAAACTCGATCTTAGATCGTTTTGAAGAGCGCTTCGGACGCTTCCTAAGATGCTTAACGAAAGGCGGCAAGGCATTATTTGCCCTGCCGCCTTTTTCTCTTCCCGGCCATGGCCGCGTCAATCATGCCACAGCGCCCCCGAAACAGACTTGATCAAAACAGCCGCTACAAAGAGCGCCCCGGCGAACGTAAGTATCGTCGGTGATGTGGGCCAATCGAAACGCACCGATACGAGAAGCCCGAAGAAAGATGAAACGACGGAAAAAACGACCGCTCCAAGAAGAATGAGCGGGATGCGCCTGAAAATGAGAAAACCGAAGAGAGCGGGGACCACGAGAAAACCGAAGACGAATAAAACACCCCCGACTTTCATCGATATTGCCACACTAAGCCCGAGGCTCAGATAGACGAGAAAGTCGTATAGTGACGATCTGATCCCCATCGTGTTTGCAGTCTCCGGGTCGAACGAGACAAATATGAACTTCTTGAAGAAGAACACCTGCAGCAGCGCCACGGCCACGGTGACGACGGCGAGAACCACTATATCGCCCTTCTGGATATAGAGGAGATTCCCCGATACGAGGTCGAGACCTCGGGATTCCGCCAGTGGATTCTTCGCTATCAGTATCACCGAAAGGGCCGCCGCAACGACGTACGTGAAACCAATGATGCTCTCCTTCGATATCGAACCCTCTTTCACGGGTATCCAGAACACGAGGACCGCGAGCATCGTTAGAAGAAGTGACGTGAGCGACGGGCTGATCCCCATAAACAGGCCAATCGCCACTCCAAGCGCAGACACCTCGGAGACGGCGATGCCGAGGAAAACGATTCTCTTCAAGATGACGTACACCCCCAGGATCGAGCACAACACACCTATCAAAAGACTTCCAAACAGGGCATATTGAACAAAATCCTCTTTTAGTATTTCGATTAGACTCATTCCGCTATTACCACCTTCTTCCCGCCGACGGTGCCGATCTTTACCCTGCTACCGTAAAGCTCCGAGATGAATCCGTCCTCCGTGATTTTGTCTATGCTGCGCATCACGGCCCTATGGTCCTGGATGAACAGCAATTTTTCAACGTGATTCAGAATTACATGAAGAAGGTGGCTCACGATGACAACCGTCAAACCCTTCTTGTGGTGAATCTCATGTATGAGGTCCATTATCTTGTTCTCTCCTGCTATATCGAGGTCGTTGGTCGGTTCGTCGAGGAGCATCAATTCCGGCTGAAATGCAAGCGCCCTTGCGATAAGAACTCTCTGCTTCTGCCCTCCGGAGAGGCTCCTGAACGGAACATTCATCATGTGCCTCAACTCGACCATATCGAGGCTTTCTTCAACGACCTCCCTGTCTTCGCTCGAAAGGCGCCCGAACAAACCGAGTCTGTCGTAGCGACCCATCTCGACCACATCGCGTACAGAGAATGGAAATATCTCGTCGAGAAATTGTCTCTGAATCACGTAACCGAGCCTAAGCTTGCGCGAAATCTCTATAGAGCCCGCGGAAGGTGAGATCCTCCCCGTGATGCTCCGCAGTATCGTTGTCTTGCCGCACCCGTTTGGTCCGATGATCCCGAGAAAGTCGTTTTCATCGATGGAGAAGTTCAGGTTCTCGAGCACCACCTTTCCTGCGTAACCGAGCGAAACGCCGTTGAACCTTATTAGTTCCTTTCCCAAAATAAACGTCTCCTTTCTCTCACGAGCCATTCGAAGAAAGCGCCTCGCTTATCTTCTTCGCATCCTGGAGCAGAAGGCCGAGGATGCCTTCATCCTTTTCCTTCGGGGTGAGGTAGATAGGGAGCCTCAGCACCTTGATGCCCGTTTCATGTTGCACGTATTTCACAGGTTTCTCGGGATAGTATGGCTCGACGAGCATGAGCCTTGCATTCATTCCCCTGGCGAGCTGAACTACCGTCTTCAGATGTTTTGCCGAAGGAGGTATCCCGGGCTTCGGCTCGAGTGTTGCCACTACTTTCAGCCCCATGAAATCACAGAAGTAATCCCACGACTGGTGATACTCGATTACTCCGGTGCCCTTGAATGGCGCCATCAATGATGCGATCTCCTCGAAAGTCTTGTCGACCTGCACCAGGTAGGCATCCCTGTTCTTTGCGAAATACTCCTCGTC
>NATK01000025.1 GCA_002085285.1 Candidatus Latescibacteria bacterium 4484_7 | reverse complement strand
TACTCGCCGTGATTCAACCTGATGTCGAGCTCGTTCCGTTTTACGAGCGATGGCTCGCCGAATTCGAGGATCGTATGAAAGTATACGTCCCAGAGGTCATAGCGCGTGTAGTACTCGGTGCTCTCACCCGTTTCCACCTCGGAGACATACGAGTAGTATTTTCTGCACCTGTAGAATTCGAAGAGAAATGTCGGTTTGAACTGTCTCATCTCGAATGCTAGGTTCGCGTCGAACTCCCTGTCGAGATTGATCGAGCCGCCGGCGCTGAAGCTCTGCCTTCCTAGAATCTCACCGGAACTGGCAAACAGCCCAAGCCTCGGTTTACCCTCGTATATGAGAAAGCGAGGAAAGAGATATATCATCGTATAATCGAAGCCGCCCCTGCTGACAGGGCTCGCTCCGACGGAAGAACCTTTTTTTGACTCAACCCCCGCAGAGAAACTGTCTGACGATCCAGCATCATGGCCTACCATTGATCTACCCGCCGCAGGGCCCTTTGCAAAATAGAATGCTTCTACTGTATTCACGACCTCTTTCCTCTGCCTCATGAGTTCTTCGTCGTCATTAGAACTGTCCATCGGGCGCGAGACTTCTCTCCAGTCATCTATTGCCCTTACAGTATAACCGCTCGAAGCATAGCCCGAAAAGACAAGCTCGCTGCCGCTGACAGAAGGAGTAAAGGCGCCTCCTATGCAGTTCGTAACCATTACATCAATGGAATCGCCAATAGAGCGATGATAGATATTGAAGATTCCAGTACGGTCGCAGGAGTAGAAAAACCCTCCTCCGTCGATGTCCCATACAGGGTCTCTCTCATCGGCAGGAGTGGAAACGAGCCTCTCCACGGTGCCGTTTGCAGGATTCACCAGTGCTATGTCTCTCGAATGGCCGTTCAAAACGGATGTGAGAATCCCCCCCTGCCCCCAAGAAAGGCCGAAGTACTCGGTTCCCCTGGAGAGCTCAGTGATGTATCTCATCTCTCCTGTAGAGACATCGACAATAGCGATCCTTCTTGAGCAGCCGCATCCTACGATGCATGCCACCTTGGAAGCATCGGGCGACCATGCCGGGCTCACAGCGCGTGCTCCTCTCGTTAGCCTCCTCTCCTTCTTTGCAGCCATGTCATAGATGAAGAGGTCGTTCAATCTGTAATGGTAAGGATTTTCGTCAGTGAGTTTTGAATAACAGATCCTGCTTCCGTCGGGAGAGATCGAAAACTGTGATGTGACATGCTTTGCTATCCTCTCCTCTTTGCCATTTCCCTTGAGATGAACGAGTGACATCCTCAGGAAAGAAGAGCCTTTGTTCGATAGAAAGAAGTATCCGCCCCTGTCGTCGCTCACAGGATAGATATTTACAAAGCCATTTCCGGCAATGAGCCTACCATCCACCTTGCTTTTTTCTATCCCGGCGGCGACGACGCCGTAGCGTGATTCGAGATCTTTCTTCCATTCCCTGTACAACTCCTTGTCGCTCATATGAATGGCCGACTTACATGCTCCGTAGAATGTCATCCGGTAAGGCCTGGAGAGCGCGGCCACCAACTCATCGAGCTTGTCAAGACCGAATCGCTCCGCGATGTAACGCACCATGGAGAAACCCTGATTGTAGACGAGCTCGTTACCGAGGCTGTTCTTGCCGAAGACGCCCATCTCATCAAGCGTTAGCAGTCCGCCCGAAAGAACCGCCACCCTCAGGAGCATATCTCTGTGCGAATCCCAGAAGTCGTATCTACCCTCGGGCGATTGAAATTGGGCCACCCCTTCCGCAAACCAGTTCGGCACTACCTCCCCAGGTATAGGATACGAGGCCTGAAAATTCGGATAGCCGATGATGACATCGGGCCTCTTCTCGCGTTCAAACGAAACGACCTGCACGTAGAGTGAAGGGACTCTCAGAGGGTATTTCATCGCCTTCTGAATCGTAACTATATGGGTGAACTCGTGCGTTATCACATTCTCGAGCCAATTCGTCGATCCCCTGAAGATGAAATCCATGTATGTCGCCGTTATCTCTATCTTATCGAGATAGAAGTATGTCTCTCCGCTCGAAACATCTTCCTTGTCCGAAAGGATGATGTGGACCTTTCTCGACGGCTCATAGTTGTAGAATCGTGTAATCGGTCCGTAGCTTTGTTCCGCTATCCTCGCTGCATCCGCAGCGCAGTCGGCCGCCCCCTCATTGTAATGAACGATAAAATGCTCCGTTTCGACGGACTTCCATTTTATCTCGGAGTGATTCCAGCCAAGGGCTGGCCGAGACAGGAGCAATAAAAAAGCAGCGAAAAAAGGTAAAAGCCTTTTCATCAAGCCATCCAATCTCAGGGGAATACGGTGATTCTGAATTCCAAAAAAGGACTCACCTATTTACTATTCCCAATTACAGGGATGCGGCCCGAGAGATTCAAGAGATTGTATTCCTTGCACACATCTACAACCTGATCGATCGAGATCGCTTCGAAGCATCTTCCCCTGTACCCACAAACAGTCTCGGCCCTTAGAAGCGAATTGTAAATTGCCTCTTCCACAGCCTCCTCGACAGCAAGAAATATATGGTTTAGCCGGGAGCCTTTCAACATTAAAGCGGAGGTGCCCTGAGATGCACCCGCCGAGGAGACGTTCAAATCGTTTTTGAAGCCTCTTTTGGATCCGTCCGAGATGCCGGTGGTGGTATTTATCTTATGTCCGCTCTTTAAACCATCCTCTGAGGTGCCTTCGAGCGCACGCTCGAGATGGTTGTGTACACTGAAGGCTATATCGTATTCGCAGCTTCCATTTGAAAAAACGGAGCCGGTCTTTGCCATTGCATATATCCCCTTCTTCGCCATCCTTTTCAGTATGTATGCATCAACGGGGGCATCAGTTGCAATGATAATGATGCAGCTCCCCCTGTCCGCTTCGGACGAAAGGTAGAATGAGCCGAGCTCCCTTCCGACTGGGGCTCCGTTTGTTGAGTGCCCGTTTCACCAATCGGGCACTCAACAACGTCCACTTATTTTATTCTTTTCAGATAGCGATAGATATCGCTGTCAGTCGTTATAATGACCTGCGAATTCTTTCCGATCGTATTCTTATAGACCTCGAGAGTCTTGAGAAACGAGTAGAACTCAGGATCCAACCTGTAAGCGTCGGCGTATATCTTCGTTGCCCTGCCGTCCGCTTCGCCCTTGATTTCTTGTGCTCTCTTGTACGCCTCAGACTGGATCCTATTGAGCTCTTTCTCCTTCATACCTATGATTTCGGCCTTCTTGCCTTCGCCCTCTGAGCGGTACTTCGAAGCGATACGCTGCCTCTCAGAGATCATACGCTCGTACACCTTCTTGCGGACATCCTCGACATAGTTTAGCCTCTTTATCTGCACATCGAGGAGTTCGATGCCGTACTGAGGAGTAAGCTCAGAAGCTCTCTTCAGGATCTCATGGGTAAGCTTCTCTCTGCCAAGCTTTATATTCTCGAATGTAACTACGATCTCTTCTTCCCTTTTCCCCCCCCTGCCCAGCTCCTCTACGACCCTGTTCGAATTCCTCACGACCTCTATCAAAAGGTTGCTCGAAACGATATCACGCGCCGCAGAGTCTACGATGTCGTCAAGCCTTGTCTGGGCTCCGACCACATTCCCTACGGATTGATAGAAAACGAGCGGATCTTTGATGCGCCACCTCGCTGTAGTATCGAGCCAGATATACTTCTTGTCCGAGGTGGGTATTTGATCGGCCGATCCGTCCCATATGAGTATCCTCTTCTCGAATCTGTGCAGCTTCTGTATGAACGGTATCTTGACATGAAGACCGGCCTTGGTGACGCCGTCGCCAATTGGTCTGCCAAACTGGGTTATCACGGCCTGCTCATACTCATTTAGCGAATAGAAAGAGCTGTTCAAGACTATAATGACAAATAACAATAGAACAATTATTCCAAAAGCTCTCCTTCCCGTCATCTCGCACCACCCCCCTTCCCGGTCGTTCCTATGTCGAACATCGGAAGCAGCGCCTTCTGCTTTTCATCTACAATGTAGATATTCTTGATATCCGGCAGAATGTCGTTCATCGTCTCGAGGTAAAGTCTTCTCCTCGTTACATCTGGAGCCTTGCGGTACTCCTTGTAAACCTCCTTGAAGAGTGCCACATCACCAAGAGCCCGGTTGACCCTCTTCAAGGCGTATCCCTGGGCTTCGGCAATCATCTGTTCAGCTTCACCCTTCGCGCGTGGGATCCGCTTGTTGTAGTCCTCCCAGGCCTCGTTGATCATCTTCTCCTTGTCCTGCTTCGCTCTGTTCACCTCGTTGAATGCCGACTTGACCGCATCCGGCGGATTGACGTCCTGAAGCTTTACGGTAACAAGCTGTATCCCGGACTGAAAATTGTCGAGCAGCTCCTGCAGCCCCTTCTGCACCTCGTTGGCTATCTCGATTCGGCCCACGGTGAGAACCTCTGTAACACTCCTGTCGCCCACGACTCTCCGCATTACCGCCTCTGACATCGCTCGAAGCGTCTCCACCGGATCTTGAATCTTGAAGAGGTAATTGTACGGATTCTTGATCTTGTACTGAACGATCCATTCGACATCAGCCACGTTTAAGTCACCGGTCAGCATCAAAGACTCATCGGGAAATCTGTTCGTGCTATAAGCCGTCCTTATGTCTGCCTTGAGCGTTCTGAACCCGAACTCCTCCTTGAAGACCTTCTTCACCTTGACCTTCTTAACGGTCTCGATACCAAACGGCACCTTCAAATGAAGTCCGGGCTGTGTCTGTCTCACGTATTTGCCGAAGCGCTGGATCACCCCAACCTCATCGGCCCCAACTGAATAGAGTCCCGACGCAAGGAGTACGATGATGACGATGATGTACGCCGACCACCGAATTACCTTTCCTTGAATCGTATAGACTCTGTCTCCCATGTAAATCTGCATGATCGATACGACCTCCCTATTCTACCGGTCTCCTATAGATGCCATAAATCCATATAGACATCCATTCTGTTAAATTGAAAGGGATTGTACATCTCTTTTGCAACCGCCTCTCAACACCTGGATCAAGAAAAAAGGTTCGAACGCTCAAATTATAAACCGCACCTCCACCTGACCTGCCACACCCCGCCTTTCGAGATTAAGCCAAACAAGAGAAACTAGTCAATATATTAAAAAGGACCTTCACATCCATCTATTCTCAGATGAAAAATAAAGGCCCTTTATTCAAGTTAAAATAAACAGCAGGATCTGATAATCTCTACTACTTGAAGAGTGACTTTATAGCCCCCCATGACTCATTCTCTGCTCCAACAGTCGATTCGAAGTAGAAATCGAAATCAAAAACGCCCGGCGTACCATCTTCGAATTCCTGATATACTACGACCGTTGCAGTACTGTCGAAACCTGAAGGAACCTGAAATGTTACAGTCGCCGCCTCCAATCCTTCCGACTGCAAATTTACAACTGATGGATCGACTGTCACAAGCCATCCAGACGGAGCGTCAACCGTCAATATGGCTCTTTCCGAATCTATCCCGGGATTTGCTATCCCTATATCAATCGTGGATGTTCCTCCCGGCGGTAGAATGAGATGCCAGTTGTTGACCGAGGCGGCATTGTCGTTTTCGTTGCTTTCTGATACATCATTGGCTATATCGGCATTGCCCCAAACGCAGTCGTAGATCCCGCTGGCAAGATATTCCCTTATTATTCTGCCATTAGGAGCAATTCCTTTAATGCTGAAATCCGAATATCCCGAGCTGGAACTATTTGAAACACCCAGTCTCAGCGTGAATGCTCCGGCGGTTTGATCGCCTGTGTTTTTGACTGTCACAGTTACTCGAGTCGTATTTTCGTTAGAATTAGTTACTTTTGTGATCCAATCTTTTTGAATCACAAGATTCGGAAGCGCCGACGAAACGGATGAGAAAACAATGAGGATGATCGACACAACGAACAGCCCCAACGATACTTTCGAAAGAGAACGCATCGTTCGCCCCCTGCAAATCTATTTTTGATTAAATGATAAGAAAAATGCTATTACAAACAGCTCTTCTTCTCACCCCCTTCCCTTCAAGATTCCAGAGGCTATTTTACTACCAAATACTCGATTAGATCAATACTATTCTTCAGGTTACACGGGAATAGGAATAGACAAGGTGACCCCCTAATATGGGGGTAGCACGCATCTTCCATTCCCTACTTTTCAGATTACATGAACATGATTATTATAAAAAAAGAGATTAGGCCATTCCTTATAATTTCTTGAACTTAAGAAATCCCTCTATATTTGTATCTTGCACTGCATGTGCCTTCGTTCGAGACCATGCAGGGCCCATACGGCTTTCGAGGGGTGCATTCCGTGGCGAAGAGAGG
The DNA here is from genome assembly GCA_002085285.1 of Candidatus Latescibacteria bacterium 4484_7. Classification (GTDB taxonomy): domain Bacteria; phylum Krumholzibacteriota; class Krumholzibacteriia; order Krumholzibacteriales; family Krumholzibacteriaceae; genus 4484-7. The sequence continues at coordinate 5,222 of NATK01000025.1, read as the reverse complement.
ACACTCCTCCGGTTCCGCCTCACCGAGTATCACCTTGTCGCAGAGACAACCTGGAAGTATCTCCAGGGCGTCATCGTTCCACTCAAGGCCGAACCTGTACGAGGCATCGAGGTTTCGGTATTTCTCCTTGAATCTTAGGCCTGTACCGGGAATTACACCTATTCCCCTCCAGTTGGCATCGCCGGTTTCGAAAAGCTCGTAGATTGCTTCGAGCGCCTTACCGTTGCCGTTCTCTCTCACTGCTCGTGTGTAGAGATTGTCAACACCGAGCGGCGCTAGCTCTGCAATCTGCCGGGCGATCGACTTTACTGCCATCAAGACATCGACTGCCTCGAAACCCGCGATAGCCGAAGGCACCCGGTATTCGTCTTCGAGGAATAGATAGGCGGTGCGTCCAATTATCGTACTCACGTGTCCCGGCAGGATGAAGCCGTCTATCTCGGTTGCGCCCCTATCGAGCAGGAATCTCAATGCAGGCGGAACGAGCTTGAGCGATGTGACGCATGAGAGATTCTTCGGAGGATCGTCGAGAAGTGCAGCCGCGATCGGGGCTGCAGTCGTCTCGAAACCCACCGCCATGAAAACCACCTCACGCGATGGATTGGCGCGGGCTATCTCCACTGCATCCATGGGTGAATAAACGACCCTGATGTCAGCGCCCCGAGCCTTGAAACTCTCCATCGAACCTCTTGTAGCAGGGACACGGAACATATCTCCGAATGTGGTAAGTATTACTCCGTGCTCGACTGCAATGGCTATGGCCATATCTATCTCAACTGCGCTACAGACGCACACAGGGCATCCGGGGCCCGCAATGAGCCTTATCTTTTCCGGAAGGAGAGATCGCAGGCCTGCTCTGGCTATCGTATGCTCGTGTGTTCCGCATACGTGCATCAATGTCACTTCTCTCGGAAGAGTGATCTCGTTTAGTTCCTTAGCTACCGTTTCTACGAAGTGGGGATCCTTGATTCTTTCGAAGACATCGTTCTTCATCTGTCAACCTTTTCCCGTACCCGCCCTGTACACCTCATCCAGGAGCTTCAGCGTCTCGAGGGCATCATCCGTATCGAGTTTCTCTATGGCGAAGCCAGTATGAATGAGTACGTAGTCACCGACCTCGACATCCTCGAGCAGATCGAGTCTTATCGCCCTCTTCACACCTCCCGCCTCTGCAGTTGCATCGTTTCCGTTCTTCTCTATGACCTTCATCGGTATCCCAAGGCACATCTTTTCAACCACCTGCCTTTACAGCTCGCTCTATCCACTCGACCCACTCATCTACTCCGTCGCCCGTCTTGCAAGAGATCCTTATCACATCGAGAACGGAATTAAGGTCTCTCGCTTCGCCTATCGCCTTTTCCATATCGAAATCGACAAACTCGGCAAGGTCTATCTTGTTCAATATCATAAGCTGTGATTCCATGAACATCAAAGGGTACTTCTTAGGTTTGTCGTCGCCCTCGGTTATGCTGAGTAGCATCACACGCCTGTCCTCTCCGAGATCGAACTCGGCGGGGCAGACGAGATTGCCCACGTTTTCGAAGAAGAGCAGATCGACGCCTTCCAGGTCAAACGCATGAAGGGCCGAATGAACCATCGAAGCGTCGAGGTGGCACACGCCACCTGTCTCTATCTGGTGCACCTTTACACCCAACTCTGCCACCCTTTCCGCATCTCTCGATGTTTGAAGGTCGCCCTCGATTACACCGACAGCGAACTTTTCCTTCAGCAAAGGGATCGTCCTTACAAGGAGCGAAGTTTTACCCGCCCCCGGAGCGCTCATCAAGTTGATCGCAAAAACGCCATGCTTCTTTAGGAGCTCCCTGTTTTCGCGGGCGATCTCCTCGTTCTTCCCCCGCAAATCTTCTCCGACTCTTATCTCGTGCATCTTGCTCTTCTCTCCTTCTGATTTACTCAAACGCTCAAAGAAACAACCATACTCCAAATGCGGACGATGCCAGCTCAATCAATGGGCTCTCTCCGTCCACGTACCCCATTTCCGGCAAGCAGAACCGGCCTCAGAAAAAGGCCTCAAGCGCTACTGGCCGCCCTCAGCTGCAATCAGTCGCTAACAACCTCAAGCACCCATGCCAGCCGTCATCCTCCGTTGCCTTCAAGCGCCATTGACAAAACCTTCATGAGCCAATCGCTACCTGCAGCTTCAAGCGCAACTTGTCGCCGTCATCCTCCATCGCCGTCCTCTTCGTCGTCCATCAAAATATAATCTATCTCCATCTCTCTGCCCGATACGATCTCGAGGTTGCTCGAACCACAACTTTCACACCTAAATATCAAATCTGTCGGTGAAAAGTCGGCTCCGCAATCCTTGCATCTTACTCTGAGCGGCACTCTCTCGATCTCGAGTTTGCCCTCCTCGGCGACTGTACCCTTCTTCAGCACTTCGAATGCAAATTCGAGCGAGTCTCTGTTTACCCCGGAGAGCTCTCCTATCTTGAGGTGAATGACATTCACCTTCTCGCCGCCCTCCCTTCTCGCCGTGGATGCAACCACTTCGAGAAGATTCTGCATAAGAGACACTTCGTGCATCGATCTCCCTCTCTTAACCGAGGAAAGATAACGAACGGGATAAAGTTTTACAATATTAAATATTAGCTCTTCCTGAAGCACAAATCAATAGAGACTCTGTTTCTGATATCACCGCTTATGTATTGCTCGATCTCGTTTACGAGTCGTTCCCTTACAGCTTCGACCGCCGGTGTGCACCCTTCCCCGAGTGTCAACGTGTCTTCTGCCTGGACGGCATAGATAACGACCTCCGAAGGCATCTCGAGGTCGAGCCTTCGCCCGAGCTCGAGAGCTGTAACGAGATCTATGTCGTGGAAAGAAGCGAGACGGGGCGTCGTCCTGAAATCGTCCGGTGAAAGTCTGAAGACCGTTCCCGGCTCGAAGCCGCCGAGCTCTATCGAATCGACGATAACAGCCCTGTCGTAACCCGAGAGAATCTCCATCATGTCGAGGCCGGCAAGCTCGGCCTCTATTACGTCTATGCTCTCCAGAGCACTATCACGAGAAAGTCTTTCTCTGAGCTCTCTCGCAACATAGACACCCACTCCGTCATCACTCAATATCGTGTTGCCAAGCCCTATCACTACCGTTCTCAAAGCTTCATTACTCCTTGGCTGCTTCAACCTCGCTTGCGTATCGAATGCAAACTACATCAGTGACTGATCATCTCGAGACTTTGTTCACGAGTTCGCCCTCGCTGTTCTTTATCTCGATCGCAAGAGGCATCTGCCCGGGTAGGCTGTGAGTAGCACAGCTGAAGCATGGATCGAAGAGGCGGAATGCCATCTCCACCATGTTCAGGAGACCATCCGTTACCTCGCCGCCTTTCTTGATGAATCTCATGGCGACCTTTTTTACGGCCATAGAGATCGGAGCGTTGTTGTTCGTCGTCCCTACTATGAGATTTGCCTTTGTCACTATACCGTTCTCATCCGTCCAGTAGTGATGAGTAAGCGTGCCTCTCGGAGCCTCTATAATTCCAACACCCTCCCTCGGAGTGGTCGACGGGATCACTCGCACGTTTGTTTCGAGGATCTCATCATCGTTCACGAGCTCATTGAGCCTCTCCGCTGCATATAGGATCTCAATCAGTCTAGCCCAATGAGTGGCGAGCAATTTGTGTACGGGCTTGCCTCCAAGGGTCTCATAGAACTTTTCGTATGCCGCCTGTGCTTCGGGAGTCGCCATGCCGTCGGCCGCATTAAATCTTCCCAGTGGTGCAACCTGATATATCGATGTCCCTTGACCCTCCTTGAAACCCTGCCAGCCATACTGCTTGAGATATGGAAACTTGAGGTACGAATACGGCTCTACGTGCTCGGCAACATTCTCAAGATATTCATTCTCAGAGTATTTAGTGATCTCCTTGCCCTCCGTGTCGACGACTCGCACCTTGCCATCGTAGAAATTAACCTTGTTGTTTTCGTCGACGAGTCCCATGTAGTTCGTTACAAGCTCGTATCCGTCGCCGAGTATGAGGTCAACATACTCCTTGTTGCTAAGAACGAGATCGTCGAAGAGCTTGAGCCCGAGCTTGGCAAAATCGAGCTGCTCCGCAGCCAACCCCTTCAGCTTCTCACGCTCGTCTGCCTTAAGTGCCTTGCTCACACCACCGGGAATATTCCATACCGGATGGGTAGCCCTGCCACCCACGATTATCTGTATTTCCTGCGAAATCGCCCTCTGCCTTATTACCTCCTTGCCCACCTCGAGGCCGACCTTTTCTATGAGCCCGAGGATGTTCCGCTTTGAAGGAGGCGCATCGGGGCCCACTATGAAATCAGGAGCGGCGAGTGCGTAGAAATGCGCTGCATGGCTGTGAATGCAGTGAGCCATGTAGTAGAGCTCCCGAAGCTTCCTCGCCGGAACCGGCGGCTTTACATTATATACTGCATCTACGGCCTTACCCGAGGCCATGTGGTGTGCAGCCGGTCAAACACCGCAGATTCTCGGCACCACCCGCGGGATCTCCTCGACGGGGAGCCCCTCCACGAACTTTTCGAATCCCCTCAACTCGGGTATTTGAAGGTAGGCGTTCTCGACCTCTCCGTCATCGTTGAGGAAGATCGTGATCTTGCCGTGGCCTTCGAGCCTTGTTATGGGGTCGATCTCGATGCGCTTCATACCTTTTTCCTCCTAAGCATTGAAGCAGCCATGCTGAAACGCTGAAACGTCTTGAGCGGAGCCGGGATTGTTTCGATGATCCGATCGATCTCCGACTCATCCTTCGAATCGATCACAGATGCAAGGGCGCTGAGCATCTTTATCCCCTCATCGGGGACATTGTCCACAGGCCCGTAACAGCCCCTGCACGGGACTCCGGAATTGATGCACCTCGCCCCGCACCCTGAACGGGTCACGGGGCCGAGACAGAGAAAACCCTGCTCGAGCAGGCACCTCTCATCGTCCGGGACAGCCTCCTGAATACGCTTGATACCAGTTATCTTTTTCTCTTCCTTCTTTCTCGGGCACTGCTCGCAGAGAGCCTTGTCCCCCGCACCAATCACAGAACCCTTAGGCGGAAGCATTCCGTCGGCGATCAGCGTGAATGCTGAGAAAATCTGAAGAGGCACTGGAGGACAGCCCGGAATGTAGTAGTCGACATCGACCACCTGATCGAGCGCCTTTACCGTGTTGTAGAAACGGGGCAGCTCGAGCGATTCTCCGTTATTGCTCCATGCCTCGGTGGGCAGGAC
>NATK01000145.1 GCA_002085285.1 Candidatus Latescibacteria bacterium 4484_7 | reverse complement strand
CTATCCCGTATATTGATGCAAGCTCGGCGTCAATCCGTGCCTTGAGCTCCTCGTAAGGCTCTCGAGTAAGCTCGTCGAGCTCGTCGAAAAGCTTCACCATCTCGATCTCATCCTGTTCACTCACGGTAAGAGACATCGAGTAAAAGTTGTCGAAGCCCACTCCTTTCGCCGCCTCGTTCCGAAGCTCTACGAGAGACATTGAATCTGTTTTCCACACTCGAGCTCAGCTCGACGATCCTCGAGAGAAGTTCATGGTCGATTTGATTGGCAAGATACTGAAGGTAGAGCAGGTCGGCGATTCTCTTGAGTTTCTCGTCGCGCAGCGCGCCGTCATTCCTGGATTCGCTTATGAATTCGAAATCATCCTTGTTCGTATAGACCTTCTCAAGCTCGATGATGAGTTCGGAGTATCGCCTGAAATCCTCCTCGTTCCCCGTTCTCGCCGCTTCCCAGTAAGCAAGTGCGCTCTCCTTCTCCAGGGGCTCAATAGTAGCAACATGCCGTTCGACGAAATCGACAAAATCCATGGACCTGACCTTTCAGCTCAAATTCAAAACCCTTAATCGCGCATTATCGCATCATTCGCCATGCATATACAATACCTTTTTAGCCGTTCGAGGGAATAATTCAACCAAGGGAATAATTCAACCACCGGGAAACGAGATCTCGATAGATCGAAAGGATATATACGCAGGATAGCAGGCACGCCGAGTCGATGAACGGAGCCGAAGACCGCGCTCTCTGGAGATTCAATATTTAGGGGTTCGAACGCCAAGCCGGATCAACAAGTAAAAGAATCAGAATCGATAACAGGAAATCCATGACCTAATTACGAACCCAACTCACGCTAAAAATTGTAAGTTATTTTTATGAATCCCTCATCAAAATCTTTAACCCGGCTGAAAATGTTGTCACCTTTTCCATCAATAACGTAAGCACCAAGAGAAATTTCCAGCGCATCGATCGGTCCTCCGGCAATACCGTAATTGTTTTTGACATCATCCCAGTCCGGTATAGCCAGAACAACTCCGAAAGGTACAATCTTCACGGCATCATTCATGTATTTTTTCTCTAAACGCATCAGTAAGTAGTCGCTTATATTTTCGGATCCGCGTTCGTGAATGAAGCCATGTAAAAACTGAGCATTCACATACCAACCATTTTTAAAGGTTTAGTCGCCCCCCCACAATGTTACTGCCAAGGTGCTTACCGAAATCGAAAATGTCCTCCAAATCATCCGGATTGAGATTATCAGTGGGATTCAACTTGTCGGCGGTGCCCCACGCAACACGCTGGCGGCCGATTCTTATATCCAGGGTAGAGGTCAAAGCAGAGTTCCCCCGTGCCTCAAGATATGTCGAGAACTGAGGCTCCTTCCGGTATAACCTCCTCGTCCTGCTTGTCCGGCGGATAGTCGTACTTTCGCAGGATTCGTTTGACCAGCACTCGAAGCTGCGCCCTGGCGTTTTCCCGCTTGCTCCAGTCCACCGTCACGCTCTTTCGCACCCTGTCCACAAGCTCCTGTGCGATCTTTTTCAATGTCTCATCGCCGAGCACCTCCACCGCACTTTCGTTGGCCGCCAGGGCATCGTAAAAGGCTGCTTCGTCCTCGGATAGCCCGAGTTTTTCGCCGCGGCGCTGGGCCTCGCGCATCTCCTTTGCAATGGCGATCAACTCTTCTATTACCTGGGCTGCGGCGATGGCGCGGTTGTGGTACTTTCTCATAGCCTCTTCCAGCATCTCTGAAAATGTCCTTGACTGCACCACGTTTTTCCGCAGGCGTATCCTGATCTCGTCCTGCAAGAGTTTCTTCAGAGTCTCGAGGGCCAGGTTCTTCTGAGGCAGAGCCCGCACCTCTTCGAGGAACTCATCGGAAAGCACGGAGATATCCGGCTTATCAAGCCCCGCGGCAGCGAATATATCTACAACTTCAAGCCCGGATACAGCTCTCGAGATAAGCTGCCTCACAGCCGCTTCAATCTCTTCCGGCTCGCGCTCCCTCCTGCTCACCGTTGCCTTAATAAGGGCTGCCCTTATCTCCTGGAAAAGCCCCACTTCGTCGCGGATGGCCAGGGCGTCCTCGTGAGGCACGGCCAGGGCGAATGCCTTGGAAAGAGACGCCACCGCTCGAAGGTAGCGCTTCTTCCCATCCTCCTTTCCCAGGATAAACTCCATGGCCTCAGCAATACCCTGCATGCGGGCGGAGGTATCCGCCCGGAGAAGCGATTGGTAGTCGAAACCGTGCAGAATGTCCTGCACCACCTCGTACTTCTCCTTCATCACCGCCACGGCCTGGGCCTGGTCTATTGCCGTGCTTCCACGCCCGCCGCTTTCGGCGTAAACAGCCAGAGCCTTCTTGAGCGAATCGGCAATCCCCAGGTAGTCCACCACGAGCCCGCCCGGCTTGTCGCGGAATACCCGGTTCACACGTGCAATGGCCTGCATGAGGTTGTGACCGCTCATCGGCTTGTCGATGTACATTGTATGCAGGCAAGGAACATCGAATCCCGTGAGCCACATGTCGCGCACTATCACGAGCTGCAGCTCGTCGTCGGGGTCCTTGAACCGCCGGGCTAAAAAATCGCGCCTCGCCTTGTTTCGCACATGGGGCTGCCATTCGGGCGGGTCGGATGCGGAGCCTGTCATCACCACTTTGATCTTTCCCTTTGCATCGTCTTTGCTGTGCCAATTGGGGCGCAGTTCTGTAATCGCCCTGTACATCTCCACACAGATGCGCCTGCTCATGCAGACTATCATCCCCTTGCCGAAGAGCGCTTCCTGTCGCCTCTCGAAGTGCTTCACCAGGTCATCGGCCACAAGCTGGAGGCGCTTTTCGGCCCCGACCAGAGCCTCGAGCGAAGCCCACTTGCTCCGCATTCGCTGCTTTCGCACTTCGTCCTCTTCCGTTTCGGCTATCTCCTCAAACTCCTCGTCCAGCAAAGGTTTCGCCGACTCATCGAGCTCTATCTCCGCCAATCGGCTCTCATAATAAATTGGTACGGTAGCGCCGTCCTCCACGGCCCGCTGTATGTCGTAGATTGAGATATAGTCACCAAAGACCGCACGGGTGTTTCTGTCGTTCTTCTCGATAGGGGTGCCGGTAAAACCTATGAAGGATGCACCCGGTAATGCATCGCGCATGTGGCGGGCGAAACCGTCTATAAAATCGTACTGGCTGCGGTGCGCCTCGTCAGCTACGACCACTATGTTGCGCCGCTCCGAAAGCAATGGGTAAGTGTCACCTTTGCTCTCGGGGAAGAACTTCTGGATGGTTGTAAAAATCACCCCTCCCGATTCCACCTGCAAAAGCTCCCGCAGGTGAGCGCGGCTTTCTGCCTGCACGGGGGTCTGGCGCAGGATCTGCCGGTTGTCGGCAAAGGTAGAAAAGAGCTGGTTGTCGAGGTCGTTTCGATCGGTAATAACGACAATGGTGGGATTCTTCATTGCCGGATGGCGAATAACCTTGCTCGCGTAAAACACCATGGACAGGCTCTTGCCCGAGCCCTGTGTATGCCAGACAACCCCAGCCCGCCGGTCGCCAAATTGGGTCCTGTAATCGCCAGTGCCTTCTGCGCCCCGAAAAGGATCGGCCGCCTCGGCCTCGACAAATCGCGCATAGCGCTCACCAGGCGACGCCTCTATTCCACAGGCGATCAGGGTAGAAGCCAGCGCCTGGTTTACCGCATGGTACTGGTGGTAACCTGCCGCCTTCTTGGAAATACCGGCGGTACCACCTCCTGTGTCTTCAAATGTGATAAAGTTTAGCACATAGTCCTCAAAACGCTCTGGATCGAGCATCCCGCGGACAAGGGTCACAAGCCCCGGCTGTACATCGCCCTCGCTCTGTTTCTCGTTGCCCGGTTCACGGTAGAGGTCTTTGCCGTCTATAGTGCGCCAGGGCATAAAACGATCCCAGCCCGAGGTGATCGTGCCGAAGCGCGCCTGCATACCGTCTGAGATGACAAGGAGCTCGTTGTAGGCAAAGAGGGAGGGGATTCCCGCTTGTAGGTCGTGAGCTGGTTAAATGCCTGGCGAAGAGTGGCCTGCTCTGCCCCAGGGTTTTTTAGCTCTATCACAACAAGGGGCAGGCCGTTTACGAAGAGCACGATATCGGGCCGCCGCTCGCGCTTGTTTTCTATCACTGTAAATTGATTGACCGCCAGGAGGTCGTTGTTTTTGGGATTCTCAATATCGAGGAGCCACACCTTGCCGTGCTGCTCGCCCTTTTCCCCCATCCAGGAAACATCCACACCGTCTGTGAGCATCTGGTGAAAGCGGCGGTTGTTTTCGATGAGCGCCGGGCTTTCAAGTGTCAGCACCTGACGAACGGCTTCGTCTATTGCCTCCTCCGGCACCTCTGAATTGATACTCACCAGGGCATCGCGCAGGCGCCGTACCAGCACCACATCGCTATAGTTGGCCTTCGGGCTTCGCTCGGGGTATGGGCCGTCGAAGGCTATGTCCGGCCCGAAGGCGGTATCCCAGTCCAGGGCATCGAGTTCTTCAAGAGCTAATTTTTCAATGTCGCTCTCAGAGAGGTTGGTCATTATCTTTTCCACCTTCTATCTCTCGGCTCAACCACTCAAGCAATGGTTTGCTATGTTCAATTGTAAGTCCTTCAATATCTGCAATTGCAATAAGTCGCTTCAAATAAATCTTAACATGGGACATGGCCGATGGCCGCTTCATCCAATCCACAACCGCAAGATTTTCCATCTCTGCTAGTAGCGCATTAACAAATCGAAGAACTTGATCCGCTTGAGTGTCATTGCCATTAAGTAAATTGTGAATCACGAATTCATAAAGTGCAGTCACCTTGTCCCTATAACATCCTTGATAATCATTGAGTAGTTGTAATCTCGAGGTCTCGTCGGGAGGTACAGACGGGACTATTTGTTCTTTTTCAGTTACGACTTCGGCTGCTTCCTTTTCATCTTCAACAACGGGCTCAGTCTCTTCCTCACGAGCTGGTATTGGTCCCTCCCCTAACGCATCCAATACGCTTTTATACGCATGCCGATCTAAATGATACAACAATTCACTTGGTGGCACCCGTAGCTCGATGACTTCATCCGGCGTCTGAGCGCCAGCCATCACGCGTAGCACCAGGACGCCTTCCTCCATGTCTACCTCTGCATCAAGAGTGCATCCCGCATCTAGGCGCTCGTTCAAATGCCGGAAACGGTCCGGCGGCTCTCTGGTTGTGAGCAAGTTTGGTTCTTCGCCGTCATAGGCATTTAGGATCAAGGAGATCACGGAATCAGCAGACAGTAGATATACACGTGCATGTCGACTTGATATAGTATCAAGAAACCCATCCTTGCCGTGGGCAACGCTGCCGTCCTGATTGCGAAGATCATTTAATCCTTCGACCAGCTTGTTGTGTCCAGAGATCACCTTTCCCAGTGGCCCAACACCACGCTGGTTGCGTAGCCCAAGGGCATCCAATACACAGGAAATCAACTCCGTTGTAGTCGGTGTGGAGGAATCCTGCGGTGTAGC
>NATK01000144.1 GCA_002085285.1 Candidatus Latescibacteria bacterium 4484_7 | reverse complement strand
TTCGCAGCGACGCTCTTTGCATCGGGCAGAGTGGATGCTGTGATCGTCGGTGCGGATCGTATCGCCTCAAACGGAGATACGGCGAACAAGATAGGAACGCTCGGACTTGCGATTCTTTGTGAGAAGTACGATAAGCCATTCTATGTGGCAGCACCGTCTTCGACGTTCGATTTTTCCCTGACGGACGGTTCCGAGATCCCAATTGAAGAACGAGCACCGGAAGAGGTAGCCGAGATAGCAGGCAAGAGGCTCATCCCCGACGGCTCGAGCGTATATAATCCTGCTTTCGACGTCACCCCGGCCGACCTCATCGAAGCCATAATCACTGAGAAGGGGATCGTAAGACATCCAGACAGAGAAAAAGTGCTCAAATCATTTGATTAATCGAGTGGAATTCGTTAATATTCAATCAGTTCTTTGCAAATCAGGATCACCCTGTGGTATTCGCCCATGATCGCGAATGAATGGGTGATTACCATATAGACTTGACACGGTGATATTCAATAAATATATTGGATTCTTCGAGTTGTAGAAATTCAAGGTGGAGGAGAGAGATGCGTCAAACGACGGCAAGAACAAGGTTGGCTTCGTGCCGTTCATGGACCACGGTGATTTCGTCATCGTAGTAAACGCAGAGAAGGTCCATGTGACTGGCAATAAGAGAGAAGCCAAGATCTACTGGAGGCATTCGGATTATCCAGGCGGCCTGAGACTCACGCCGTTCAAGGATGTAATGGCAAAGGATCCGACCTTTATCATAAAGAACGCGGTGAAGGGGATGCTGCCTCACAACAAGCTCGGCCGCAGAATGCTGAAGAAGCTCAAGGTATATGCAGGCCCGGAGCATCCTCACAAGGCACAGATGCCTGAACCTCTCGATATTTAACGATGTCGAAGACCTGTTTGTGTCACTGAATCATGAGCGAAAGGAGGTGAAGATTTGGCAAAGGAGATTTTTCATGCCGTAGGACGAAGGAAGTCATCCGTGGCCCGCGTTTATCTCAGCGAGGGAAGCGGAAAGATCATAGTCAACGGCAGAGACCTGAAGGAGTATGTCAAGAGAGACAGCCTGGCCATCATGGTTCGCCAACCTCTCGAAGTTACCAACACGTTGCAAAAGTACGATATCAAGGCGACGGTAAGAGGGGGCGGAGTGTCAGGTCAGGCTGGTGCTATTAAGTTGGGAATAGCCAGGGCCATACTTCTCCATGACGAATCTTACAAGAAGATTCTGAAAGCGGGTGGATTCCTTACGAGGGACCCGAGGGAGAAAGAACGTAAGAAGTACGGTCAGCCCGGCAGGAGGAAGAAATTCCAGTTCTCCAAGAGATAGACCCTACATCAGACGAAGCGCTGGAACCCAAAGATGAAACCCTACATCTACAAAGAACAAAACGAAATCTACATAATCGATCTAAGAAAAACCCTGGAACAGCTGAAGAAGGCCTATGAATTCGTCACCAAAATTGCCGCCGAAGGCAAGACGGTAATGTTTGTTGGAACGAAGAGACAGGCAAAGGAAAGCGTCAAAGAGGATGCTGAACGCTGTGATATGTTCTATGTAAACGAGCGGTGGTTAGGTGGAACCCTGACCAATTTCAAGACGATCATGCAGAGTATCAAACGTCTCGATGATATCGAAGCGATGGAGAACGACGGGAGGATGGAACAGCTGTCGAAGAAGGAGAGACTCCATCTGGACAAGCAGAAGAAAAAGCTGCTCAAGGTCCTGAGCGGGATAAGAAAGATGAAGAAGCTCCCTTCGTGCCTAATCATTGTGGACACAAAGAAGGAAGCAATAGCGGTGAAGGAAGCAAGGAAACTCAATATACCGATAATCGGTCTCGTTGATACGAACTGTGACCCGGAGGAAGTGGAAATACCTATCCCCGCGAACGACGATGCGATCCGTTCAATAAAGTTGTTCACGAAGACGCTCGCCGACGCTGTTATAGAGGGCAGGAACAGATATCTCAAGAACAAAGAATTCATCGAGGAATCGCAAAAGGAAAAGGCAGGAAGAGGGAAGACCGAAGAGCAAGCAGGTTGATAGCAGGTTGAGATTCAAGAATATGCATTGCTTTTTATGGAGGATTTGCAATGAAGATTACGGCACAGCAGGTGAAGGAATTGAGGGAGAGAACTGGCGCTGCGATGATGGATTGCAAGAAGGCGCTGCAAGAGGCGGAAGGGGACATGGAAAAGGCGATCGTGGTCCTGAGAGAAAAGGGACTGGCGGCCGCATCGAAGAAGTCGCACCGAGAAGCGAACGAAGGAAGTATATTTTCATACGTTCATCCAGGCGCGAAGCTCGGTGTACTCGTCGAGATAAACTGTGAGACCGATTTTGTCGCAAGGACCGACGATTTCCAGGAGCTGGGCAAGAATCTCGCCATGCAGGTGGCAGCGGCGGCTCCTCTCGTAGTGAGACGGGAAGAATTGCCCGGGGATGCCATTGAGAAGGAGAAAGAGATATATCGTAAGCAGGCTGAAGGTTCGGGGAAACCGGCGAACGTTATCGATAAAATTGTTGAAGGAAAGCTCGAGAAATTTTATCATGAGGTCTGTCTGATGGAGCAGCCCTTTATCAAGAACGACAAGGAGACTGTAGAGGATCTCGTTAAAGGGACGATTGCAAAACTGGGTGAGAATATAGTCGTCAGGCGTTTTGCTCGTTTTCAGCTTGGAGAGGAGCTGTCCTGATTGTTGATGCAGAAATGATCATTATCACTAAAATGTGAATAGCGCAGGAGCCATTTTCTCCTGCGCTTTTTTTGGGGGGCGCAGATGTCTGAAAGACTGAAGTTCAAGAGGGTGCTGCTGAAGATCAGCGGCGAAGTCGTCGGCGGCGAAAGTGCCAGCATTGATTTCGAAAAGGTCGATGAATTCGCCGAGGAGCTGAAAGAGGCGATCGAGGCGGGTGCCGAGATTGCAGTAGTTATGGGCGGCGGTAATATCCTCCGAGGCTACAAGGCCAGCAAATGGGGCGTCGACAGGGTCACCGCCGATTGTATGGGTATGCTGGGAACGATAATCAACTCAATGGCTCTTCAAAGCGCGCTCGAACAGCGAGGAGTCGAGGCGAGGGTGATGACATCGATCTCGATGGAGCAGTTCGCGGAACCTTACATAAGGAGGAGAGCGCTGAATCATATGGACAAAGGCCGATTGGTGATCCTCGCGGGCGGTACCGGCAATCCTTATTTCACCACTGACACCGCAGCAGCATTGAGAGCGGTTGAGATAAAGGCAGACGTGCTCGTCAAAGGAACAAAGGTGGACGGCATCTACAGCGGTGACCCGGAGATCGATCTGAAAGCGGAGAAGATCGATGAGTTGAGTTACAACGATGTCCTCAAGGAGGAACTCAAGATAATGGATGCGACTTCGATTGCACTGTGCAGAGAGAACAGTATCCCGATTATTGTGTTTAATCTATTCAAGAGGGGTAATTTGAAGAAGGTGCTGGAAGGGGAGAAATTGGGAACGATCGTTCAGTGAGGAGGTAACAGATGGAAACCGTAGAAGAAATCTTCGAGGAAGCAAGGAAACATATGGAAAAGTCCATTGAAATGGCGAGGGCGGAGCTTGCTACGATCCGAACCGGCAAGGCGTCGCCCACTCTTCTCGACAGCATAAAGGTCGATTATTACGGCTCATTGGTCCCTATAAAACAGGTGGCAAACATAGCAGTCCCAGACCCAAAGATGATAACGATACAGCCCTGGGAGAAACCGATGGTACCTGAGATCGTAAAGGCGATCCAGGCGTCAAACCTTGGATTGAATCCTCAGAGTGACGGCAACTTCATAAGGATTCAACTCCCGCCACTGACCGAGGAACGGCGTAAGGAACTGGTGAAGAGCGTCAAGCAGATGATCGAGGACGCAAAGGTCGCTGTGAGGAACGTTCGAAGGGATGCCAACGAGAAGCTCAAGAAGATGGAAAAGGAGCATGTCATCTCCGAAGACGATCTACACAGACATCAGAAAGAGGTGCAGGAGCTGACCGATGAATCGATAAAGAAGCTCGATGAGCTATTGGAGGAGAAAGAAAAAGAGATCATGGAATTCTAACGAGGATGATGGTTTCATCAAATGAAGAAGAAAGATATCGAAATAGAGATAGAAAGACTCAAGAAAAATCCGAATCTGCCAGCTCATATCGCGATAATCATGGACGGTAACGGGCGTTGGGCGAAACGTCGCCATCTGCCCCGGATAGCAGGCCATAGGGTTGGCCGTGAATCGGTCAGAACCGCAGTGAGGACATGTGCCAAGTTAGGCATTGAAGCCCTTTCGCTCTACACATTCTCTCTCGAGAACTGGCACCGCCCTAAGAAAGAAGTCGATGCCCTGATGAGGTTTCTTAAGGATGTCCTGCATTCGGAGTATCTCGAACTCAAGGAGAACAACATCAGATTGACAGCCTCGGGAAGGCTTGAAATGCTTCCCGAAGCTACGATGCAGACTCTGAAAGAAACGATGGAGAAACTCTCTGACAATACGGGGATGATACTGAATTTGTGCCTCAGCTACAGCGGAAGAGCGGAGATACTCGATGCGGTGAAGGGAATCACCGTTGACGTGGAAAAAGGAAAGCTCAGCGCAGAAGAGATCGACGAAGATGTTTTCCGCCGTTATCTCTATCTGCCCGAGTTGCCCTATCCCGATCTCTTGATAAGGACTGGCAGGGAATTCAGGGTAAGCAATTTTTTCCTTTGGCAAATAGCATACACGGAGATTGTTGTGATGGATGTCCTCTGGCCTGATTTCAGAGAGGCAAACCTATTCGAGGCGATCACGGAATACCTCGGCAGGGAAAGACGATTTGGAAGGGTGAGGGCGAAGCGTTGAATAAAGAAAATGTCAACAAGGATTCGATCGCGAAAAGAGTGATTGCGAGCGTAATCTTTATCCCTTGTCTTATCGTAATCGCCAGACGTGGCAGTTTCTATTTCCTTGTATTGATCGACATCATGATCTTCATCGGGCTCGTCGAATTCTATAGGATGATGGAGGCGAAGGGGCTCAGGCCTTACAAGTTTATCGGCATACTGAGCGGCCTGGCATTGTCGTGGTACATATTCTTTCATCAGGGAATCTATGCGAACTTCTTTCTCAGCGTAGTTTTTATGGTGATCATGATACTCGAGATGTTCCGCAAGGAAAAAGGTATGGCTGTCTACCACATTTCGGTTACGATCTTCGGAGTGTTCTATGTCGGCTGGTTGGGCAGTCACCTGATTCTCATAAGAGAGCTTCCCCGTCTCAAGGGGTTGGATTATTCCATCGGCTTCTCTTTGGTCATAGTGGCGTTCGTACTCACGTGGTGTTACGATTCGGGGGCGTATTTCACAGGTAAATGGTTAGGCAGGCACAAACTCTTTCCCTCGATCTCTCCTTCGAAGACGCTCGAAGGAATGATAGGCGGGATAGGATTTTCGATCCTCGGT
>NATK01000024.1 GCA_002085285.1 Candidatus Latescibacteria bacterium 4484_7 | reverse complement strand
GTTCTCGGGGTTCCGTCGCCCAATCCGAATCTGAGCCTTATTACCTTCTCTTCTCTCTTCGTCAGGGTGGCGAGGACTTTCGAAACCTGATCCTTCAGCATCGAATGAGCAGCAGTCTGGTCAGGCGCAGAAACTGTTGTATCCTCAATGAAATCGCTGAGGTTGCTGTCGTCATCTTCGCCTATCGGCTTGTCGAGAGAGATAGGCTCCATGCTCGCCTTCATTACACTCTTCACCTTGCCCAGGGGATAGTTGAGCCTCCGTGCAACTTCTTCGGGGCTCGGCTCACGACCCAGCTCCTGAAGTAGCTTTCTCTGTGTTCTCGAAACCTTGTTGATCGCCTCGATCATATGTACAGGCACTCTTATCGTTCTCGCCTGATCGGCGATCGCCCTCGTTATCGCCTGCCTTATCCACCAGGTGGCGTAGGTACTGAACTTGTAACCTTTCCGATAATCGAATTTGTCCACGGCGCGCATCAAGCCGCTGTTTCCCTCTTGAATCAGATCGAGAAATTCGAGCCCTCTGTTTGTGTACCTCTTGGCGATCGAGATGACGAGCCTCACATTCGCCTCGATCATCTCTTGCTTTGCCCTCTGAGACTCCCTTTCACCGATCTTAATGCTTTTCACTATCTCTTTAAGGTTGTCATAATGCACATTCTCGCTCTTTTCTATACGCTTTATCTTCCTCTCGAGTCTCTTTATCTTCTGAGAAAAATCCTTGAGGTTTTCGAGCGACCACTTGAGCTTCTTTTTCAGTTCACGTTTCTTGCCCGCCGCCCCCTTGGTCAAAATCTTTATCGCCTCTTCGATCTCGTCAGACTTCATGCCCGCGAATTTTTCGAACTCTGCGATCTCTTTGCGATGTATCTCTATTCGCTTGAGGACCTCTTTTATCTTTTCAACAAGGATGTCCATCTGCGACGGGTTGAGCTTTATCTTTCTGTACTCTTCCTGGAGTTTCTTGTTTCTGCTTTCTATCTGGCGTTTGACCTTTTCGAGCTCCTTCTCCTTCATCCTCTTATTAATGGACGCCTCGAGCTTGACTACTTCTTCCCTGAGCTTTATCACCCGCTTGAATATACCGATATACTTCTTGAGCTCTTTCTTGCCCGAATAATGGGGGTGCAACCCTCCGCTTTCAAGCTGAACCAGGTCTTCGAGTTTCATCTCCTCCTTTTCCAATCTTTCGACGAAGCTCTTGAGCTCCTCGGTGGTCGAGTTGAGGCCGAATACTGCATTGAAAACCTTCAAATGTCCCGTCTCTATCCTCTTGGCAATCTCTATCTCGCCTTCACGGTCCAGGAGCGGAACCCTCCCCATCTCTCTCAAATACATCCTCACAGGGTCATCGTAGCGTACCATTGTGCCGGACAATTCTTCAGCCTTCTTTGCCTCTTTTTGCTCCCTCTTCTTGATGGCGTCCATCTTCATGGTCGCCTTTTCCTTGGAGTCAAAAAACTCTATATTTTCATCACTTAGACGATTGTATAGCTCGATTATGTCATCAGGCTCGAAATCTTCCCCCATCAACTCTTCGATCTCTTCATTGAGAACATACCCCTTGCCCTCTGAAAGCTTTTTGATGTCCAGAAGAACCTCTTCAATCTTGTCTGCATCCATCTCTTCAGTTACCCTCCTTGAGACTCAACTTCTTCAGTTCCCTGGAAACCTTTCTATAGGCCTCTGCCAGTTCGACTTCTTCCTCCGTCGTATCTTTTCCCTGAGTCTTTTGCAGCTCTTCGATCCTCTCCTTCATCATCCTGAGCTCACGCTTCAACGATGATTTTTTCATCCACAAGAGATCGTCTCTCAATACGGAATCACTCGGACCGGGAGGCAAAGACATCAGGGCAATCTCTGAAGCCAACCTGCTGACCTCGGGATCCGTCAAACCAGCTATGAATTCGGAGCTTTTTATATCAATATCGTTTTTCAATGCATAGTCAAGCGCTTTGTAGTAGCCCTTGAAATCGTCACCGTTCAAATCGTCTGCATCGATGTTGGTTATGACCATCTCGGCAAACCTTTTGCTTTCCAGGCTTATCCTGAAAATTTCCTTCTGCACCCTTTCGTTACGGCTCCCCCTTGGTTTCGAAGACGATCCGAAATCCCGCGAACCCTTACTGTTTTTCAACCCTGAACGAAGGGCGTCAATCGAAACACCGAACAGGTCGGATACCTCCTGCAGATAGAGCTCCTTTTTGACCCTGTCGTCGACCCTCGATACCGTTTCGATCAGATGCCTTATTACCTGATCCTTCCTCGCAATCGACCCTGAGCCCTTCTCCGATTCTAATTTGAGGTATCTAAAATAATCAGGAGCAGAAGCCATTTCATCTTCTAGCCCTTCTGCTCCTCTCTTCCTTACGAAGCTGTCAGGATCCTCACCCTCCGGAAGTATTACAACCCTGGCCTCGAGACCTTTCGTTATCAAAACATCAGCCGTTCTAACAGCCGCCCTTATCCCCGCTCTATCTCCATCATTGATAATATATACACGATTTGCGTACCTGGCAAGTACGTAGGCCTGATCAGGCGTAAAAGATGTACCACAAACTGCTACGACATTGCGAAGACCCTTATCCCATAAAGTTAAATAATCCATGTAACCCTCTACTATTATTGCTGTTTTGGATTTTCTAATATCGTCCTTAGAATGGCTCAGCCCATAGAGGACCCTTCTCTTCGAGTATACGGGGCTCTCGGCAGAATTCAGATATTTCGGCTGAGAATCATCCATTACACGGCCGGCGAGGGCTATGAACCGGTTCGATATCGACTGAATAGGAAAAATCACTCTGTTTCGAAAATAATCCCTGTAACCAGTCCCGCCTCTTTGCCTTATAACGAGGCTGCTCTCGATGAGTGTATTCCTGTCGATCCCTTCGTCCATGGCTTTACGATAGAGCTCGTCCCAGGACGAGGGGGCGAAACCTATGGTGAACTCGTCTATCAATTCATTGTGGATCCCTCTTCCCTCGAGATACTTCAACGCACCGGCGCCCCTCGAGTCTTCGAGTAGTAAGTGGTTGTAGAAACGCGACGCGAACTCGACTGCCCTGTAGAAGGGTTCCAGCCTCTCACCTCTCTCGCCCGAGGTAATGTATTTGTCTACGTCGATATTAATCTCTTTTCCGAGCTTTCGCACCGCTTCGATAAAGCCGACTCCCTCGTAGTCCATTATGAAGTTGAAGACATTGCCGCCCTTGCCGCATCCGAAACAGTGATATATCTGTTTGTCTGGGCTGACGACGAAGCTCGGTGTCTTCTCGTTGTGGAAAGGGCAAAGCGCCTTGTAGTTGTTTCCAGTCCTTTTAAGTTCGATGAACGAACCGATGACCTTTACTATATCGGTCCTCTCTCTAATCTCGTCTATCACCTTTTGAGGTATCATCGATAAGTCCTTCTATAAGCAGCTTCTATAACGGCAGCAACACAGAGTTTGCTTACGGGTATGCCCCTCGTTTCCGCCAACCATTCCATATCCAAGATTATTTCAACTCGACTACGGCAAAACCATCTCCGCCCCTGGTAGGTTCGCCTGGGTGAATGTCAGCCACCCTGCTGTCTGTGCGAAGCATATCATAGACGGCTCTCTTGAGTATTCCCTTACCCTTACCGTGAATGATGACGACGCGATTCAGCCCGCTCAAAACTGCCCTGTCTATGAACTTGTCGACGAGCTCGAGAGCCTCCATCCTTTCCATCCCTCTTATCATCAATGTGTCGCTGATCTGTGAATCGGCCTCAATGGACCAGACCGACCTGGCTTTTTTGGCCAAGTCGTGCTCTCTACTTGAAAACGACAGATCCTCCATCGATGTTTCTACCTTTAGCCCCCCGTCAAGCTCCAGAAATACCCTGCCAGTATCGCTTACAGAGGTCACCTTGCCATCCTTATTTAGACTCTTCACGTAAAGCCACATCCCGATACCTACGTCTTCCCGTCTGAGCTCCGGCCCTTTCTCTTTACGGACGAGAGAGCTGGAAAGATCCTTGGCCAGTCTATCCATTTTCTTCTTTGCCTTTTTCACCGATTCATGCTCGGCCCGGGTCGTCCTGATTTCTTTGACCAGGCGTTCCATCTCCCGTCTGGTCGAAGTCACGATTTCCAGAGCCTTCCTCTTCGCCTCATCAACAAGGAATTCTCTGTTTTGCTTCAACTCGTCGAGTTTTTCCTCAAATTTCGCCGTGAGCTCATCGAGCCTCTTCTCCTTGTCCCTTACCCCGCTCATCTCCTCTTCTAAGATCCTCTCAGTCTCTTCAAGGTGAGCTATCAACTGCTCCAACCTGACGTGTTCGCTCTCCATTCTAGACCTCGCCGTTTCGACGATCCCCTTATCCAATCCAAGACGCCACGCCATATCTATACCCCAACTCCTACCCGGCACCCCCAACCTGAACCTATAGAGGGGCTCGAGATCCTCCACATCGAACTCCATTGTAGCATTTTCCGCATACGGAGTGGTATGAGCCCAACCCTTTAGTGAACTCAAATGAGTAGTTACTATCACCCTTCCTGTGTTTCCGGCGAGCTTTTCGAGCACTGCTTCAGCTATTGCAGCTCCCTCTATCGGATCCGTTCCGTCACCAATCTCGTCTATGAGCACCAACGAGTCAATATCCGTGCTTTCGAGGATCGTCTTCAATCCTTCTATGCGGGAAGAGAAGGTGCTCAAGGAATTCTCGATCGATTGATTGTCACCGATATCGACAAGCACACTTCTATAAGCAGGTATTATCGTATCCTCCATACAGGGGACGAGAAGACCGACCCTGTCCATTAGTACGGCGAGACCGATCGTCTTGAGGGCGACAGTTTTGCCTCCAGCATTCGGGCCCGAGATCACGACAACCTTCAAGTCGCTGCCGAAATCGATGTCAAGAGGCACGACCTCTCCGTCATCGCCCGATGCAGAAAAACGCATCTCGAGAAGAGGGTGCCTTGCACCTCTCAAGACCATTCTACCGTCAGTGCTGTGCATAGGTTTTACACAACGGAACCTCAGTGCAAGCTTCAGCTTGGCGGACAACACATCGAGGGTTATCAGGATGTTCTGGTTTGCGAGAAGAGAATCACGGGAACGGTATACGAGATCGGTCAATTCACGAAGAATCTTGTCCACTTCCTGCTTCTCTTCGTTGAGCAACCTCTCAAGCCTGTTGTTGTCCTCCACAAATTCGAGAGGCTCGATAAAAAGCGAAGCACCGCTCGCACTGCTCTCGTGTATTACACCGTTTACCTTCCTTGCATCGGAGATAGGCATAGAGACGACGTACCTCTCGCCCCTCAGGGTAACAAACTCGTAGCCCCCGCCCTTACCAACTTCCGAGATGAAGCGGTTGAAACCTTCTCTGAGGTGTTTGCGAATGCGATAGATCTCGTTCCTTATCCTCGAAAGCCTCGGGCTCGCCCGGTCGACGACGGTGAAATCGTCCCCTACCGCCGACGTGATCTCCTTTATCACATTTTCGTTTATGGACAGTCCTTCGGAGTAATCGGATACGATTGTCAGCACTTCGGTCCTTGAAGAGAGGAACTTCTTCACCTCTTCTGCATACTTTTCAGCCGATGCCACAATCACAAGCTCTTCGCAACTCAACATCAACCCTTCTGTCGAGAGGCGCCTCAATACGTCGGAACTGTCTTTCCATCCCGATATGGGTATGGTTTCCCCTCTGTCATTTAGGCGGCACAGCTCTTCGATCTCGCTTTGGGAGCGCTCGATCACTTTCTCGTCATTAAGCAAAGAAAGAGAAAGGATCTTCGACTTCGAATTCTTACTCTGAGCGAACGAGGCGGTCATCTCGAGGATCTGTCCGAACTCGAGCTTCTCAACAGCGTTTTTATACTCTTCTACCTGCATTGCTTTCCTGAATTTCCCCCACGCAAATAAAATCCTCGAAAGAAATATAATCGGAAAAAGTCAAACTTCAATCCTGAAATGTTGCAGGTGATGGTTCAAACCTCGTCTGCGGCCGGCTTGTGTTGAAAATCGGGGACTCTTCTTTCCCTGAGAATATTCTTATCAAAATCGAGCCCGCCAGGAGTGTGCTTTAGAACGAAGTCGAATACACCCGGCAAGACGGGATAAAGAGCCGATGAGAGGCGATTCTTGTTCAATGTGTCCTTGAAATCATTAGGAAAGGGAAGGCTGAAGATAAGAACGAGAATGAGACTTACCAGCAGCGCTCCCTTGAACAATCCGAAGATTCCCCCTCCCAGCCTGTCGACGGCTCCAAGGAGCGTGATGTTGGCGAACTTTTGTAGAACAAGGCCGAAGAATCTAAACAGCACTATTATCCCGACGAAGATCGCTATTGCAGAAACGGCGAGCGATATCTTGTAATTGAGGGAAAGGTGTTGCTCTAAGTATAGAGCGAGATAGTGTGCGAAGTAGAAGCCGCCAACGAAGGCAACGATTATTCCAACTACATCCATCATCTGACGGATCAAGCCCCTGCGCATACCGGATATGAAAAAGATCCCGATTGTCACCAGAATAGCTATGTTTATCCATGCATCCATATTGAACCTGCTTTTCTAATCGCCCTTTTTCCGTAACATATCGAGCGCCAACCTGTTGACCACCTTTCCGTCCACTCTCCCTCTGAACCTCTTCATCATCTCCCTCATGACACTGCCCACATCCCCGGGGCCTTCGGCACCCACCTCGGCTATAACCTTCTCCACCTCTGCAGAAATTTCATCTTCAGTGAGCTGCTTCGGGAGATAAGACAATACGATCTCGAGCTCTTTCTTCTCCTTCGCTACAAGATCATCCCTGTCACCCTTCTCGAATTCCGCTATCGATTCCTTGAGTTTCCTTGCATAACTCGAGAGAACCTGCATCTCCTTTTCTTCAGAAAGCTCACCCCTCTCTGCTATTTCGGCGTTCTTCAACTCGCTCAAAAGCATTCTCAAGGTGCTCAAGCGTTCCTTATCCCTTGCCTTCATCGCTTCTTTCATATCGCCGTTTATCTTTTTCGATATTTTATTCATTTTCGATGAGACCTCCCTATAGGTATTAATTTTATAATAAAATATTCTAATCCACAGTAAGATTCATGTCAATATTACTTAATAAATCAACCGGGAACAGGAATGGACAAGGTGCCCCCTTATTATCAGGGGTTACGACGTATCTCCCTTTCCCTCCCGGAATAGGAACAGGCCAAGGGACAATCCGTCTCTTTCGTTCCATGCGCAGCAATGTGTTCATTCGATCCGATGACGGCATCGCAGGCCAAACCATATTCATTTGAGCACAGCGGTCAAAAAACGTTCGAGAACTATATAATCAATACAGATATATCGCCTGATTTGTTGCAAACAAATGCGTCAGTGTTATTTTCTCTCGACAGCTGTCATGCGACGAACGAGAAATGCCAGACAAATCGAGGCAGTCTCGGTGCGGAGGCGTTTGCGGCTCAACCAAACGGTATAAGCCCCGGCCTGCAGAAGAGCATCCCTCTCTGACTCCGAGAAACCACCTTCCGGGCCGACGATGCCAAGAACGGAATGCGAGAGATCTATATCGATATCGGGAGACTCCCCCTCGTCATCGGCAAGTAAGACGGTGTCGTATCGAGATGCCATTTCGATCAAGGAATCAAAGCTTGTCAATGGATGAACCTCAGGAAAAAATGCTCTACCTGACTGCTTGCAAGCGGCAGCCACCTTTCTTTCGAGGCGATCCCTCTTCTGCCTCTTTTTAACATCATCGCCCTTCCACACGCTCCTCGAAGAAATGAGAGGAATGATGCCGCTTACTCCGAGCTCGGTGACCTTCTCCACCGCCATATCCATCCTTTGAGCCTTAATCACCCCTATGGCTATATCGAATCGGGGCATTTCATCTTCGCGGAACCTCTCTGTAATATCGATGAGGGCGCTGTCCTTCCTCAATTCCATTATCACACCCTTGAAGGTCGTGCCGAGGCCATCGAGCAGATAGACCGTATCCCCGCAATTCATTCTTCCCACTCTGGTCATATGATGAAACTCAGAGCCGCTCAGGACCACGCTTCCGTCGGATGCCGGTTCGTCTTTGAGAATAAAAAATTGCTTCTCAGACATAAGAAAAAATCATCAATCTGAAAACGGCTTTGCACCGCACTTCGGGGGCTTCGACTTCGAATTCTTCTCGAGTTCTTCGAAAAGAGCCTGTTCTTCTTTGCTCAAGTTCTGAGGGGTCCATGCAACGATGCGCACGAGCTGATCGCCTCTGCCGTATGAATGAAGTCTCGGTATTCCCTTCCCTTTGAGACGAAATATCTTGTGCGAATGAGTTCCCGCCGGGATCTTCAATATCGCCTTGCCGTCGAGTGTCGGGATCTCGACCTTTGCTCCCAGCGCGAGCTGGGAAAACGATACGGGTAAATCGCAAATGATATCATAACCGTGCCTCTCAAAAACGTCGTCTTCATCTTCTTCTATCACTATCAATAGATCACCCGGCGGACCACCACGCGGCCCTACGTCTCCCCGCCCCTCGAGTCTTATATAGTTGCCCGAAGTGACTCCGGCAGGGATACTGACCTCCACGTTTTCACTTCCCTTTATCCGACCTTCACCGTGACACTTCGGACACGGTTCACTGATAATCTTGCCTTCACCGTGGCATGTTGGACAGGTTGAGATGTTGACGAATTGGCCGAATAATGAATGAGAGACCTTCCGCACTTCGCCGGTTCCCCCGCAAGTAGGGCATGTCTGGCTGTCCGATCCCTTCTTTGCCCCTCTGCCACTGCACTCGGGGCATTCAACGTATTTATTTACCTTGATCTTCTTCTTTACACCCTTTGCAACCTCTTTCAATGTGAGCTTGAGCTTGATCTGCAGGTCATTACCTCTTGCACCCCTCGTTCTGCCCCTTCGGCCGTACCCCCTCGCCGCACCTTGGCCGCCGAAGAAATCGTCGAAGCCGAAAGCGCCGAAGTCCCTCATAAAGGCTCTCAGCGCATCACTTATATCAAACCCCTGGGCGAATCCGTTGAAGCCGCCTGCACCGCCCGCACCCGATACACCGGCATGACCGAACTGGTCGTACCTCGCCCGTTTCTCCTGGTCCTTGAGAACTTCGTAAGCCTCGGTAGCTTCTTTGAACTTTTCCTCGGCTTCTTTGTCTCCGGGATTCCTGTCAGGATGATACTTCAGTGCCAGCTTGCGATATGCCTTTTTGATCTCGTCAGCCGTAGCGTCACGGCTTACTCCGAGGATCTCGTAGTAGTCTCTTTTTGCCATGCCCCTCTATACTCACCGAATAAAACTACAAGAAACTATTTATCGATATAACTCGAATCACCACCCACATTATACATGAGCTCAGCTATCTTGTATACAGAAGTTGAGAGATTTTCGGTAGCTTTTTTTATCTCATCCAGATCCGCATTCCCGTCTTTCAACATGTCTTTTAGATCTTCGAGAGCCGCCTTTATCTCATCGACATCCGATTTGTCGATTGTATCGGAATGCTCGGCCAGGGTCTGCTCCGTTGAGT
The DNA here is from genome assembly GCA_002085285.1 of Candidatus Latescibacteria bacterium 4484_7. Lineage (GTDB taxonomy): Bacteria > Krumholzibacteriota > Krumholzibacteriia > Krumholzibacteriales > Krumholzibacteriaceae > 4484-7. Next base: position 2,191 of record NATK01000024.1, on the reverse strand, counting down.
ATATTAGAATCTCCGCCTCGTTTCTTATCTTCACGGCTTCCCTCTTCTTCATGTCCTCCTCGGCATGTTCCTCGGCATCCTTCACCATCCTATCGATCTCATCCTGCGACAACCCGCTAGAAACCTTGACCTGTATCTTCTGTTCCTTTCCCGTGCCGAGGTCTTTCGCCGAAACATGCACTATGCCGTTCGCATCGATATCGAAAGCAACTTCGATCTGCGGTACCCCTCTCGGTGCAGGAGGAATACCTACGAGGTCGAACCTTGCAAGAGTCCTGTTGTCCTTGGCCAGTTCCCTTTCACCCTGGAGAACATGAATGCTCACTGCAGGTTGATTGTCCGTCGCCGTGGAGAAAACCTGACTTTTCCCGCAGGGAACGGTGGTGTTTCTCTCGATAAGCTTGGTCATCACTCCACCGAGCGTCTCTATCCCAAGGCTCAGAGGAGTCACATCGAGCAACAGGACTTCTTCGAGCTCACCCGAGAGAATGCCGCCCTGTATCGCTGCTCCCATTGCAACGACCTCATCCGGATTTACACCCTTGTTAGGCTCCTTATGGAAGAACTCCTTCACGAATCTCCGCACCGCAGGGACTCTCGTAGTGCCGCCGACGAGGATGACTTCGTCGATATCGTTCACCGACAGATGAGCATCGGCGAGAGCCATCTTGCAAGGCTCCAGGGTTCGCTGAATCAACGGAAGTATGAGCTTCTCCATCTCGGCTCTCGTCAGGACGATGTCGAGATGCTTCGGCCCACTGTCATCCGCATATATGAACGGCAGATTTATATTGGTTTCATGCATCGTGCTTAACTCGCACTTAGCCTTTTCAGCAGCTTCATTGATCCTTTGAACGGCGGTCTTGTCAGTCGAGAGATCTATCCCTTCGCTTTCTTTGAAGTTTTCTATGATCCATTGAACTATCACCCTGTCCAAATCATCGCCCCCGAGCATCGTATCGCCACTCGTCGCCTTCACCTGATACACTCCGTTGCTCAGCTCGAGAATCGATATATCGAAGGTGCCGCCGCCAAAGTCGTAGACGGCCACATTTCCCACCTTTTCCTTGTCGAGCCCGTAGGCCAGAGCAGCAGCCGTCGGTTCGTTCACTATCCGCATGACCTCGAGGCCTGCAATACTGCCAGCATCCTTGGTAGCCTGCCTCTGGGCATCGTTGAAATACGCGGGGACTGTGATAACAGCCTTCTTGACCTTCTCACCTAGATAATCCTCGGCAAACGACTTCATCGCACGAAGTATCATCGCCGATATCTCGGGGGGCTGATAACTCTTATCCTTGAGCTCCACGAGGATCTCATCGTTTTTGCCCTTTTTGATATTGTAAGTAACCTTAGCGATCTCATCCTTCGCTTCAGTGAATCGCCTACCTATGAAACGCTTTATCGAGTAAACGGTGTTTTCGGGATTCGTTATGGCCTGTCTCTTCGCCAACTGCCCGACGAGCCTTTCGTTGTTTTTAGCCAAAGCCACCACCGACGACGTCGTTCTATTGCCTTCTGCATTCGGTATGATGACAGGCTCTCCTCCTTCGATAACAGCTACACAGGAATTAGTCGTACCGAGATCAATTCCTATTATCTTACCCATCAATAAGCTCCTTTTCTATCATTTCCCCATATCTTCGGCATGCTCTTCCGGTTCTTTTCTCTTTCTTGCGATAAGAACCCTGGCAGGCCTCAAGACCTGCCCGTTGAGCAGATAGCCTCTCTGAATCACCTGAGCAATATTTCCCTCGTCGATTTCCTCCGAATCAATCTCCCCGAATGCTTCGTGAAACCTTGGATCGAATCGCTTGCCAACCGCATCTATTTCCTCTACACCGTATTTCGATAGAATATCCATGAGTCTCGAGAAGATCAGTCTCACTCCACTGGTAAAATGATCGTCCTCGCCTACCCTGTTCTCAAATGCTCTATGAAAATCATCCAAGACTCCGAGCAGTTCCCTAATCAGATCCGCATTCGCCTGCTGTTTTTGCAATTCCCATTCCCTTTTGTTCCTCTTGCGGAAATTTTCAAACTCGGCGGCGAGCCTCAGCAGCCTATCCTCTTTATTTTTCAAATCATTACCAAGCTGCTTAATTTCATCTTCCATCTTCTGGAGCAATTCATTCTTATGCTGAATAAGATCGAGGAGCTCCTTTTTCGAAGTTTTCCCTTTTTCTTTGTG
>NATK01000143.1 GCA_002085285.1 Candidatus Latescibacteria bacterium 4484_7 | reverse complement strand
CTCATTCAGTTGCGAAGAAGAATGAAGCTCGATATGGATGAGGATTATATTCCCGGCGAAAGCCCTCAAATGAAGGAAATATACGAGGTGGTAAAGCGAGTCGCCAAGAGCGAAACGACAACCGTCTTGATTCAGGGGGAAAGTGGCACGGGCAAGGAAATGATCGCCAACATGATTCATCGTTACAGTCCGAGAAGAGAAAAACCGTTTCTCGAAATAAACTGTGCATCTCTGCCCGAAGAGCTGCTCGAAAGCGAATTGTTCGGTCACGAGAAGGGTGCTTTCACCGATGCAAAGTTCAAGAAGGTCGGCCTGCTGGAGCTTGCCAATAAAGGAACCCTCTTTCTTGACGAGATAGGAGAGATGAGCCTTACCATACAGGTCAAGCTTCTGCGTGTTCTAGAGAAGATGTCGTTCAGGCGCGTAGGCGGAACAAGAGATATAAAGGTGAGTGTGAGGATCATCTCGGCAACAAACAAGGATTTGAAAGAAGCGGTCGAGAAAAGAACTTTCAGAGAGGATCTATACTACAGGTTGAAAGTAATACCTATCTACATTCCACCGCTTAGAGAGAGAAAAGAAGATATCTATTTGTTGCTCAAGTACTTTCTCAACCTCTTCAACAGAAGATTCAATAAGAAGTTTGTCGATATAGACGACGATGCGTATGAGATAATTCTCAACTATCCCTGGCCGGGCAACATCCGTGAGCTGAAAAATATGGTTGAAAGAATTGTGCTACTAGAGGACGATACGGTGTTGAGAGCGAAATATCTTCCAATGAGTATAAAAGGGCAGGGCTCTGTCTCCGAAGAGCACACGGCAGTGCGGAAACTCGAATCGGCATTGACGAGGCCCTTTTCTGAAAACGGTGTGGAGTTTGAAGAGATGATGGAGGAAATAGAAAAGAAATTGATACTGAAGGCCCTTAAGGAAGCTAACAACAACCAGAGCAAGGCTGCAAGATTGCTAAACTTACATAGAGACAAATTGAGGTATCGTTTGAAGAACTATGGAATAAACGTCGACAGGGAATAGAGTGTTCGGCTCTCTCTTGGTGGTTGGAATGAGATCTTTCAAAATGACGGTGGCTCTGATTTTTTCTCTCATGTTCATGTCTGTTTCGTCCTGCGGGTATTACAGCACGAGTGGAAGAACTGCAGGAGATATAAAGAAGATAGCTGTCCCCTATCTCAAGAACGATACGGCGGAACCAGACATAGAGATTGATATTACTCAGAGGATCATAGACGCATTGATCAAGGACAACACGCTGAAGGTCGTTTCCGAGGACGAAGCCGATGCGATTCTCGAGGGCTCGATCATAGAATACAAGAATGTACCCTTTACATTCTCGGAGAACAACGAATCGATTCAAGCGGAGCAGTACAGACTTGTTATAGGGCTCAATGTTTCTCTGTTCAGCAAGAAAAAGAACGCTTACATTTGGGAAAACAAGAAGATCAGTGCACACGGAGATTATTATCTCGAATCGAATACTGACCAAACTTACGAGAAGGCTCTGGACAACGTATATAACGATATTGTGGAGAGCATTCTGAGCTCGACTGTTCAGGAATGGTAGTCTGATGAAAGACATTCGGTATTATAAAAAGGTATTCGATGAAATAGAAAAGGCCGAACCTTTTCCCGTTTATCTGCTTAAAGGCACCGAAAAATACATAATTGAAGAAGTAGTCGAGAAGATCATCGGAAGATTCGTACCTGAAGAGACTGCGAGTTTCAACCTTACGATCTCATACGGGAGAGAAGTTGACATAGAAGAGTTTGTTTCTACGGCTCTGTCCTATCCTTTTCTTTCCGAGACGAGGGTGTCCGTACTCAAGGAACTCGAGAACCTCAAGGGTAAATGGAAAAAGCTCGTCAAATATTGCGAAACGCCAGTTCCTTCGACGGTTCTCGTGCTCGTGTACAATGAAACAGACGATTGGCAGAGCAAAAACAAGATCCCAAGAGACTTTTCCAAATTGGTAAAGGTCGTCGCCAAAAAGGGAAAGATCATCGAGTTCGAAAAAATGCCCATGGAGGACACTGTCAAATGGGTCAGGTCGAAGGCCAATGGTATGAATGTGAAAATGCATCTCAAAGCAGCTGAGACACTCGTGAGGACGGTCGGGGACAATCTGCTCGAGCTTAAAAACGAGATGGACAAGATTTCGCTGATTTATGAGGGAAGAGAGGTGGGTGAAAGAGAGCTGAAGGATGTTCTCGGTTCATACAGAGTGGACACGATGTTCAAGTTTCTGGCGAGTATCTATCCGGGGAACGAGGGCGAATCACTGCGAATTCTTCGTAGAATCATATCGAGCGGCCTGGAGAGGCCTTCGTCGATCGTGTATCGCCTGATAAGGCATTTTCTCGCCCTTCTAAAGGCAAAGAACGGGGCTCTCGGCGGATACAGAAATAGATACCTCGAAGCCCAGGCGAAGAAATTTTCTTCGCACAGCATAAGAATTTGGCTTGAAAATCTTAGGCAGGTGGATATCATATTAAAGTCATCCTCGTTTCCAGAGGATGAGATCCTTTTCGCAGCCTTCATGCATTCATTGAAGGGCATTTTGATGGCTGCACCTGGTCTTAGGATTCTGTGAATTACCTTTCGGGTTGGATACATTCTTATTTTTGCAGGTCAAATCAAGAATGGCAGGGAGTGATATGTCGGAGAAATTGAAAAAATTGCAAGATGGGGATTTTGCAAAGATGGTCGTCGAGTCAGGCAAACCGGCCGTTGTTGATTTCTGGGCGACCTGGTGTGAACCGTGCAAGAGGTTGGACCAGGTACTCGAGGATATTGCTGAAAAGTACAACGGTCTAATATCTTTTTACAGAGTGGACGTGAACGAGAGCCAACAGACAATAAATAGATATTCAATAAGAAGTATCCCTACACTTCTTTTCTTCCACGAGGGGGAAATAGTAGACCATGTGATAGGAGCGGTGGCCAGGGAAGAAATAGAAAAAAAGATAGAGAACATCTTGAGATACGCATAGGTAACCTATTCGATATTACATTAAAACATAAGCTCAAAGAATGCGGATCCTCCCTTGGTGATTCTTTTCTTTTCAATCATGGTTTTATGAGATGACTGTAAACGGGAAATTTGCGAATCTGGTTTTGTTCAAAGGACGGACCCAATGAGAAATAAGGAAACAAACATAGTAGCAAAGGGCCTCAATCCACCCGGTCCTCTGTTGCTGGTGAAAAAAGAACTAAAGACTCTGAAAACGGACAGTATAAGGGTAATCGTTTCCAACAGAGAGTCAGTTGATGAACTTGTCGAATATTTCGAGGCTCACGGGGGAATAGTTGAGCTGGATAGAGTCGGAGAAGATCATCATATAATCGTGGACCTTAGCAATTTCAAGGATGGTGACTGATGGAGGATTATTTCCCATTCAAGGATGTCGAAGAAAAATGGCACAAGAGATGGGAAGAGCTTTTCCGGTGCGATGTAGCGAAGAGCGAGAACAAGTTTTACTGCCTCATGATGTTTCCCTATCCCTCTGGTAATCTTCACGTAGGGCATGGAAGAAATTACATAATCGGTGATGCCCTTGCGAGATTCAAGATGATGGAAGGCGCAAACGTGCTTGCACCGATGGGGTGGGACGCATTTGGGTTGCCGGCCGAGAATGCTGCGATAAAGAACAATATTCATCCTGCTGAATGGACGAAAAACAACATAAAAAGAATGAAGGAACAGTTCGATAGGTGGGGCGTAACATACGACTGGTCGAGAGAAATCACATCGTGCGAACCAGAGTACTACAAGTGGACGCAATGGTTGTTCATTCGGCTCTATAAGGCCGGATTGGCATATAAGCAGGCTGCTTCGGTAAACTGGTGTCCGTCATGCAAGACCGTTCTTGCGAATGAACAAGTAGTTGGTGGTGAATGTGAGAGATGCGGGAGCAAGGTTGAACAGAAGAAACTCGAACAGTGGTTCTTCAAGACGAGGAAGTATGCGGAAAGGCTTCTTCAGGATCTGGACAAGCTGCCTATGGCCGAGGTGCTGATCGAAAGGGGCGGAGTGAAAGAAGAGGGGGTAAGGTTCATAGAGGAAGTCAAACAGATACAGGTAGCTGAAAGAGAGAAGGCGCAATTCACGAAGAAGGGGTTTTTTACAGGTTGCTATGCTGTGAATCCTGCTACGAACAAGAAGATCCCTGTTTTCCTCGCAAGCTATGTTCTGATGGAGTACGGAACAGGGGTGGTGATGGGTGTGCCGGCGCACGACCAGAGGGACTTCGAATTCGTAAAGGAATCACCTCTGGAGATTCCAGTCATTCAGGTGATAAGGCCAAGCGGTTCGCACGGAGAACTCCCCGAGCTCGAAGCAGCTTATACGAACGAAGGAGAAATGATCAATTCGGGTCCGTTCGACGGAATAAAGAATTCAATTGCTATGGAAAAGATATACGAAACATTAGCAGAAAAAGGTATGGCAAAGAAAGCGGTGCATTATAGATTGAAAGACTGGCTTATCTCAAGGCAGAGGTATTGGGGTGCACCGATCCCAATGATACATTGTAAAAGGTGTGGAACAGTGCCTGTACCTGAAGAAGATCTCCCCGTCGTTCTGCCCGAGGATGTAGATTTCATGCCGCGAGGCGACGGCAAAAGCCCGTTGGCTACATCTGAGGAATTCGTGAAGACGAAATGCCCCGTATGCGGCGATGATGCGGAACGCGATACTGATACTATGGACACGTTTGTAGATTCGAGCTGGTATTTTCTGAGGTATCTGTCGCCGAATATTGATGAGAAAGCCTTCGATTCAGATTTGGTGAACAGGTGGTTGCCCGTCGATCAATACATCGGAGGTATCGAGCACGCAATCCTGCATCTGCTTTACTCGAGGTTCATTGTGAAATTTCTTTATGATGAGGGATTGATCGATTTCGATGAACCGTTCGAAAGGCTGTTCACACAGGGGATGATCTACCGAGACGGAGCAAAGATGTCGAAGAGCAAGGGGAATGTAGTAAGCCCCGAGCCTTTGATCGAAAAATACGGAGCCGACACCGTAAGAATATACACGCTTTTTATTGGTCCTCCCGAAAAGGATGCAGAATGGAACGACAGGGCTGTCGAGGGAGCCTACAGATTCATAAACAGGGTCTGGCGGCTCTATTCGAAAAATGCACAACTGCTTGATAACGTTGCAGATAGAAGCGTGTCTATAGATCCCGAAGCGCTTCCTGCGGAGATGATTCCCCTATATAGAAAGGTGCAGCAGACTACTCACAAGGTCATAGAAGGTGTATTGGGTGGGAGCTTCCATTTTAATACGGCCATAAGCTCTTTAATGGAGCTTACGAATGAAATATACGCGTTCAACGAGAGGTTCAAAGAGGAGATCGCAAAACAGGATGAAGCAATAGTTGGGTTGTTTGTTCTTTCGATAAAGAACCTGCTGTTGCTTCTTTCACCGATGGCTCCTCATTTAAGCGAAGAGATCTGGGAAAGAATGGGATTCAAGGAATCTATATTCAAGCAGACTCTGCCGACAGTAGATAGTAAGTATATTTTAGCTGAAAAATATACACTTGTCGTTCAGATAAACGGAAAAATCAGGGCAAAGATCGAGGTTGAAAAGGATACGGATTCAGATAAACTAAAAAAGATTGCGCTCGAGAACAAGAGGATAGCTGCCCTTAAAACGATTACCATCCCTGGCAAGTTGGTCAACATCGTCGTGAAAGAAAGATAGTCACAGTAAACAAAAGAGAGCAAGCTGCGATATTGATAATAAGGCAAATCCATTTAAAGAAAGAATAATTGAAAGATGATAATCATGAATAATGGTTAACATAATATATATTATGTGCCATTTATTTTACTCTTTATCCCCTTCTTAAAAGGTAGCAAACCCTTCCTATTTATTCGAACTATTAAACAAAAATTAAAGGAAAACCCGAGCGATCCGTTGGCTCTGGCTTTCCTTTAAATCTTCTGAAATATTCTGTGCTATAATCTTATTTGTAGAGTGATTTTATAGCTCCCCAGCTCTTCGATTCAACCGCCGGGTTGCAAGACCCGTTGAAAACGAACCATCCACCAAGGACATTTGCTTTAGGATTGCCCTCCTCGCATTTTGTAATATAAATCCCTGGCACTAATGCCGTTGGATCTTCAACTACTCTAACGACGAAGGTGTCGGTATCCGAAATATCCATCACAGTAATTGTGCCAATGTATGTTACGTCGGAATTTAACCCCAAACAATCGGCTCCTGTCACAGTAATGCCCGTCGATATATCGCCAAGTGTTGCTACAATCTGTGTGCTCCAGGCAACATTGCTGAAAACAGCTTTGTCACCGTTTGACTTAAGGATTCTAAATTCAGCAGCGTTACCAAGGTATGGTCCTTGATCCTTGACATACAGCAATTGGAGATCTACCGTTCCAAACGGCCCTATG
>NATK01000142.1 GCA_002085285.1 Candidatus Latescibacteria bacterium 4484_7 | reverse complement strand
GAGCTCGGCATTGGCGATGAAGAGCCGTTCGAGATCTATGAGGCGGTAGGTTGTCAACACTGCAGTGGCACGGGATATTCAGGAAGAATCGGATTATACGAGGTGATGGATGTCAGTGAAGAGGTTCGAGAGATGATTCTAAACAGAGCTTCTTCGACTGAGATTAGAAATCAGGCTATCAAAGAAGGGATGATTACCCTGAGGCAGGATGGAATATACAAGTTGAAAGAAGGGGTTACATCACTCGAAGAGGTATTGAAGGAGACTTCGAATAAGTAAGAATAGATAGGGGGAAAAGCAACTATGCTGAATCTCAGAGATTTACTTCAGGAAATGATCGACAACAACGCCAGCGATCTTCATATCACAGCCGGCGTGCCCCCTATGCTGAGGATCGACGGTGTTATCAAAAGAACGTCCCATCCGGTGATAACACCTGACATAAGTAAGCAGATAGCTTACAGTATCCTTACCGAAGAACAGCAGAAGAGGTTCGAAAACGAAAAGGAGCTCGATTTTTCGTTTGGCATTCAGGGGCTATCGCGCTTCAGGGCTAATGTATTTCAGCAAAGAGGGGTCACCAGTATAGCTATAAGGCAAATTCCTTTCGAGATTCTCGATTTCAAGAGCCTCGGCCTGCCAGATGTGGTCGAGGAGTTTTCGAAAAAGCAGAAGGGCTTGATCCTCGTCACAGGTCCTACCGGCAGCGGTAAATCGACGACGCTCGCAAGTATCATAGACAAGATCAACGATGAAAGAAATGCCCACGTCATAACGATTGAAGATCCGATAGAGTATATTCACCAGCACAAGAACTGCATAGTGAACCAGAGGGAAGTAAAGGCCGATACCGAATCTTTTGCTTCGGCACTCAAGCATGTCTTGAGGCAGGACCCCGATGTGATTCTCATTGGTGAGATGAGGGACCTCGAGACGATGCAAGCTGCGTTGACTATTGCCGAAACTGGCCACCTTGCCCTCGCGACGCTACATACCAACTCAACGTTCGAGTCGATCAACAGAATCGTCGACTCTTTTCCTCCGACTCAACAGGGGCAGGTGAGAGCCCAGCTCGCCTTTGTGCTCGAGGGGGTAATAACCCAGCAGCTCGTTCCTCACATATCGGGCAAGGGTAGAGTGCTTGTCGCCGAAGTGATGGTTTGCACGCCTGCTATAAGAGCGACGATAAGGGATGACAAGGTTCATCAGATTTACGGTCTGATGCAGGCAGGGACAAAATATGGGATGCAGACTATGAATCAAGCTTTGTTCAAGGCGTTCATCAATAGACAGATATCTCTGGAGGAAGCTTTGAGGAGAAGTTCCGATCCCGTCGAACTCGAACAGATGCTCGGCGAAAAGGAAAGAGATATCTCTCAGCTTTGGTTTCAAGAACAAGATTACAACAAAGGATCTCAGCGTCTTCACGAGGCAGTTCGCAACGATGATCAATGCCGGTCTGCCGATGGTCCAGTGCCTCGACATTCTTTCGAGCCAGCTCGAGAAACCTTCTTTCAAAAAGATAGTGACGGAGGTCATGACAGATGTCGAATCTGGAACAACACTGGCTGAAGCTTTGAAAAAGCACAATTGTTTCTCCGATCTTTTTGTGAACATGGTGGAGGCTGGGGAGGCTGGGGGTATTCTCGACATTATTCTCAACAGATTGGCTGTTTACCTTGAAAAATCTGATGCACTGAAAAAGAAGGTCAAAGGAGCTATGACCTATCCTACGATTGTATTCCTCGTAGCGATGGGTGCCACCACGTTCATGTTGCTTTTCATCATTCCTACATTCGCCAAGATGTTCAGCGATTTCGGCGGTCAGTTACCGCTTCCAACGAGAATCGTAATGGGAATTAGTGATTTCCTTCGGGCAAATTGGTATCTACTCCTTGGCGTGATCATAGGAGGCGTCTTTGCATTCAGGAGATATTATAAAACGGATACTGGAAAATATAAAATAGACAAGTCGATGTTGAGAATCCCGATACTGGGTTCAGTTTTAAGGAAGTCTGCCGTTGCGAGATTCACAAGAACGCTTGGGACTCTGGTGGCAAGCGGTGTGCCGATTCTCAACGGCCTCGAGATCACGGCGAGAACTGCGGGAAACAAGGTGATCGAGGAGGCCATAATGAATACGAGGACGAGTATCAGTGAGGGTAATACGATTGCCGAACCGTTGAAACAGAGTGGGGAGTTTCCTCCTATGGTCGTCCAGATGATCGGTGTCGGCGAACAAACGGGTGCCCTCGATGAGATGCTCGGTAAGATTGCAGACTTTTACGACAGCGAGGTTGATACGGCAGTCGATGCTTTGACATCGATTATTGAGCCGGTGATGATCGTTGTAATGGGAACTATCGTAGGCGGCATGTTGATAGCCATGTACCTGCCGATGTTCAAACTCGTCACTGTAGTGTCTGGAGGCTGATGAATGAACTTCCAATCGCGTGCATTTTCCTCAGAAGATGAGGGAAAATTGAGGAAGTTGACATTTCTTCGTCTTGTTATCGCGACCAGTGTGATAGGTGTGGCCATTCTGGTTTTGCAGCTCGAGGCCACAGCCATCTCCGTAGCGGCTTTGTACAGCTTGCTTGGAGTGATATATTTTGCTACAGGATCGGTATATCTGGCTTTCAATAAAGGCGTGCCTCTCAGGCCTCTCATATGGTCACAGATATTCATCGATATCACAGTGCTCACTTTCATCGTTCACTATAGCGGCGGGTCAGGTTCTTACTTCACAATACTCTATATACTGCCCATCATCGTCGGCGGAACCTATTTCCAGTTGACCGGCGGGTTGGTAGCGGCGATGACCTCTATAACGGTCTATGTTATCTACATGCTGATGGAGTCGAATGGCATTCTTTCAAACGGCGGGATCTCCAACGCCTATTCGGCCGGAGAAAATTTCAGTCCGCTGCTCAGAGGATACATCAACATGATGGTTTTCATACTCACCGGAATCCTCAGCGGATACATTTCCAAGTATATTCAATCGAAAAGGGAAGAGCTCGAGGACAAAGAGAGAGAGCTTAAGAGGGTGCATCTCGATACTGACAGTATCATAAACAATATGAGCAGCGGTCTCATAGTGACCAATATGGCGGGTGAGATCATATCCGTCAATCCTGCTGCAAAGATTATTCTCGGTTTAGGCGATATCGGTGAACTGCAGGGCAAGATGATAAGCGACGTCGTTCCCCACATGCATCAATTCGTCAAAGAGCTCGATTACGTGCTGCAAACTGGTTCACCGAAGAAGAGGCACGAGATAGAGCTTATAAAGAGCGACGGCACGAAGTTTCCCATAGGAGTGAGTATATCGTTATTAAGAAGTGACACCGGTGAAAAAAGGGGTGTGATCGCCCTCTTCCAGGATTTGACCGAGGTAAATATGATGAGGGAAAGGGTTCGCAAGGCGGACAGGCTCGCAGCGGTGGGCGAATTGTCCGCTGCAATTGCTCATGAGATAAGGGCTCCCCTCGCTTCTATCTGCGGATCGGTCGAGATGCTCTCCGGTGAGCTTGATCTGACAGGTGAACAGAAATCCCTCATGGATCTCATAGTGAAGGAATCTGACAGGCTCGATAGGATAATTACAGATTTTCTCGAGTTCGCCAAGATGAGGAAGCCGGAGCTTTCGGCCTTCGATATAGAGCAGTGCGTACACGAAGTGGTCTTGCTCCTCAACAATTCGGCCCAGTCGCGTGGAAATATTAATATCGATGTCGAAAGTCGAGTCAACGGGCTGCAGGTCTATGCAGATGAAGAGCAGATAAAAGAGGTATTCCTCAACATAGGCCTTAATGCTTGCGAAGCTATGGAAGGGGACGGCAATCTCACAATAACCATTTCTCGTTTTACAAAGAGAGAAGGCGTAGATAGAAATCCTGTAGAACATGCAATCGTAGAGTTCGCAAACGACGGTCCGCCGATCCCTCCTGAAAGGATTCCCCATATATTCGAGCCGTTCTTTACTACCAAGGAAACCGGAACGGGTCTCGGATTGTCGATCGCTTCGAGGATAATTGAGAGTCATGGTGGTACGATCGAGGTAGAGAACCGAAGCGACGGTAAGACCGTATTTTCAATCGCAATGCCGGCTTATACGGGCGCAAACGAAGAAGATGACCTTAAACCACAGGAAGAATTCATAAGCTTCTAAACATTATCGGGGGTGTTCATTAATGCCAGGAGAAAAGATTCTGATTGTCGATGACGAGAAGAGTATGTGCCAGTATCTTTCCATTATGCTCAGGAAGGAAGGCTACGATGTAGTGACTGTGAATAGTGGAAAGAAGGCGGTACGCGCGGTGAAGGAATCGAATTTCGATGTGGTGATAACCGATATCAAGATGGAGGGCATGGACGGGATAGAAGTGCTCAAATCTGTAAAAGAGATCGATTCGACTATTCCGGTTATCGTCATGACGGCATATGCATCTCAAAAGACCGCCATAGAGGCACTGAACAAAGGTGCTTTCTACTATCTTATCAAAAGAGCAAAAAATGAAGAGATAAAGATGGTCATCAGAAACGCCCTCGATATCCACAAGGTCAAAAATGAAAATGTGTTCTTAAAGAAGCAGCTCAAGAAGAAGAGCGACTTCAAAGAGATTATAGGGAAGAGCGAAGAGATCCAGAAGGTCTTCAACCTTGTCGACAAGGTCGCCGATACTGACAGTACGATTCTCATTTGCGGTGAGAGCGGAACGGGGAAGGAACTCATCGCCAAAGCGATTCATTATAGAAGCTCGAGAGCAAACAAGCCGTTCGTCTCGATAAACTGCGGTGCGCTCCCTGAAAACCTCCTCGAGAGCGAGCTCTTCGGTCATGTAAAGGGCAGTTTTACAGGTGCGATAAGAGATAAGGAAGGGCTCTTCAAGGTGGCAAGCGGCGGAACATTTTTCCTCGATGAGGTGGGAGAGACTTCGCCGGCCATTCAGGTCAAGCTTCTCAGGGTTCTGCAGGAGAGGGAGATCATTCCAGTTGGGGGAACGAAACCGATAAAGGTAGATGTTCGTTTGATCGCGGCAACGAACGCGGATCTGGAGAAAGAGGTTAAAGACGATCGATTTCGTGCGGACCTATACTACAGGCTCAATGTGATACCCATAAATCTGCCGCCGTTGCGAGACAGGAGAGATGATATACCTCTCTTGATAGATCATTTTCTCAAGATCGCCACGCAGAAAACTGGCAAGGTAAAAGAAGTTTCGAAGGAGGCTATGGAGTGTATGATCAATTACGATTGGCCCGGGAACGTGAGAGAACTCGAGAACATAATTGAAAGGGCTGTGATACTCGAAGAAACCGATGAGATCACATTGGATTCTTTGCCCGAAAAGATAAGGAACAAGTCTGTAGGCACTAAGAAGATCGTCATGCAGAAGGCTCAGGTCACATTGGAGTGTATGGCATTTTACAACGTGTATCTATGATGATAGGTTTTAGCGCATACCATAATGCATTGTTATATAAGCAAATACAAATGTTCAACCCGCATCCCCTTTTGGCATGCTAATTGCGAAGTGAAACTATAGACCGGTTCAAGAGAGTAAAGTGAGTCGGTCCTGAGTTGGAGAATAAACGGTTTTTCTGTGAAACCGTTTGAAATTGGTTCAAAGCCTGGTTGCTTTGAAGATAGTAAGAAGGAGGTGTCCCGATGGATAACAAGGGTTTTACCCTCATTGAGCTCATGATTGTGGTAGTAATCATAGGTATCCTTGCCGCAATCGCGATCCCCAATTTCATCAATATGCAGGCAAGGGCGAAGGAAGCCGCTGTGAAGTCGAACTGCCACACGGTTCAGCTCGCCGCTGAAGATTTCGCTGTACAGAACGACGGCGTTTATGCTGCTAACGTAGATGCCGACGCCACTCCGGGTGGAGACACGATCGTCGATATGCTTCCCGGTGGTGCCCGTCTTCAGAACCCTTTCACGAAGGCCAACAGTGAGCCTGTAAACGCTGCCGCAGCGAATGCTGGTGAGACAGGCTATGTTCCTGTAGCCCAGAATGGTGTTAATGTCGGCTATTCAATTACCGGTGCCGGCAAGACAGGTAACGTGATCATTACGCTGACGAGCGGTCAGTAAAGATTTGAAATAGTGATCAGCAGGGCGGCCGTTTTGAAGACGGCCGCCTTTTTTTTGCTGTTGCGCACATCGATCGCTACCTTTGGGTACGATTTCTGCAATAATAGACGGCTGGAGGCAGAATAACCGGTATTTAACCGGAAATTTACCATATGACGGTGTGAAATCTTACAACTTGGAAGAACAGATGATTGTTTCGTTTTATCGAGTTGTCTGTTGGAGCCTGTCGCCGGAGGACTTGTTGTTTCGGGAAAGGAGTATGTACAGATAGAGATGGAAGCTCT
>NATK01000023.1 GCA_002085285.1 Candidatus Latescibacteria bacterium 4484_7 | reverse complement strand
CTCGGCATCCCGCAAAAGATGTACGGGTTCCACAGTGGGTAGGTGCCTTCTTTCAGCGCCTCTTTGCCAACGGCTGCAAAACTCATAGGCGCTCTGGTGTCCGGAGGGAGAAATATCTTGTTTTGAAAGAATACCTCGGGCAAGAGAATCGTGAAGACAAGAAACAACAAAACGATCACAGCCACCGCCCTTAGCCCCGGTGACATGTTCTCGAACCTATCGAGAAACGCAACCTGTCCATGTTCATCCGTCATCTCAATCTCCTTCAGCGAACTGCCCGCTCAAACGCATCAGTATATTGGTAAGTTTAACATTATCGGTGCACTTCAGTAAATATGCAAAAATGAACTTATTGAGGACCCCCGCCCATTATGCGGGCCGTTGCACTCTTCAAACCCCTAACAGCCGCCGAGGCAAGCTCGGAGTGGCCCTTTGCCAGTAGAAATAAAAGCATAACGGCAAAAAGAACAGCGTGTATCGGAAACAGAAGCACCCTCCACCAGAGCGGTTTGAAACGCCTGTGAAGAACGATCGTGCTCGCCACTCGATTTTGTATCTTGAATGGAGTCAGTCCGCCTCCGCTGCTCGAACTAACCTTGTGATATATTCTGGCCGAAGGCTCATAAATGACCCGCCATCCACATTGCTTAGCCCTGAGGCAAAAATCTACATCCTCCGAATAAATCCTGTAGCCGGGATCTAAAAAACCAGCCGTCTCGAAGACCCCTCTTCTCACGAGCATCGCACACCCCGTGACATATCCGGTATCGGAGCGTTCATCAACGAATGTGCCGTCAATCTTCCTTATATTGATGTGCCTTGGCACCCACACAACTGGATAAAACCCACCCCCGCCGAACCATATCCTGTTCGGCTCATCATAGTAGAGAATCTTTGGTCCTACTATCCCGACTCTTTCATTGCTTTTCATCGCTCCCATCATAGCTTCAACCGAGTCGGGTTCGACAACGGTGTCGTTGTTGAGGATCAGTATAAAATCTGCGTCCTCCTCCAATGCTTTTCTTATGCCTACATTGTTACCCTCTGCAAACAGGAGATTGCTTTCGTTCTCTATGAGCTCGACTGACGGATACCGCTCTTCTACGATCTTCTGCGATCCGTCTGTCGAGGCGTTGTCTACTACGATCACATGCAGCTCGGGAGATCTAACTGCGAGAAGCGAGTCGAGGCAGGGCTGTATGACTTCCTTACCGTTCCAGTTCAAGACGATGACACAGACCTTTTCATTCATACCGATTCTCTTTCAACGAATCCGTTCGATCAATCTCTCGAGGTCAGAGATGAGATGTTCCCACAAGAAACGCGTTTTCTCCTCAGGGAAACACCGTGCCATTCTCTCGCCCCACCCCTCTTCGAAGAATCTTGTCACAGCATCGGCCAGCGCCGTATCGTCTCCCGCAGGCACGACGAAGCCGGTCTTGCCGTCCGCTACCACATCTGGCAGTCCCCCGACATCCGTCACCACAACCGGCTTGTCGAAGGCCATAGCCACCTGAACGATGCCGCTCTGTGTAGCCGAAAGGTAAGGCAGCACCACAAGATCGCTCGCGACAAAGAAGGGCTCGACTTCCTCGTTGGGTACATATCGGTCGACAAGCTCTACATAATTTCCTATACCAAGCTCATCGATTAGTTCCACGTACGGAGCCCTGTCCTCATAAAACTCCCCTACAACGAAAAGTCTCGCATCGATCTTTTCTCTTATACGTGGCATTGCTCGGAGCAAAACCTTCAACCCCTTGTAAGGCCTGATGTATCCGAAGAAAAGCAGTATGATCTCGTCTCGACCGGCACCGATCCTCTCTCTTGCCTCACTTTGAGTAACCTCGCCTCTGTTGAAGAAATCGTAGATCGGGTGTGGATGGAAGGAAACGACCGCCCCTTTTCGCAATCTGCGAAGGTTCTCTTCGTCCTCACGCGACTGCACGAGAAATCCGTGAGGCAGAGTGAATGCAAGCGAGAGAAACACCCTATCTATTAGAGAGTGCTCGTGAGGAATCACATTGTGACAAAGAAATATGATCTTTGCCTTGGAGAAGACTCTCAATATCGCCGATATCTTGAAGTACGCCGGTGCAAAGAAGGGGTGCCACCACTGAAATATCACCACATCACACCCAAGAGATGCGATGTGAAACCCGGCTCGCACCCAGCTGATAGGATTGACTGAATCTATCAACCTCTCTGACGGCACCGAGAGAGCCTCGCCGCTCTCATCATACTGAGTTCTGCCTGGAAACAGAAAATCGGGATATAGCCGCTTGAAATTTATCGAATATACATCGTGCGAGCAGGAAAGCTTCTGAGCTAGAACCGTATTGTAGTGAGATATTCCTCCCCGGTAAGGATATGCCGGGCCTACGAGGCAGATTCGAAGTCTTCTCTTTGAAGCTTCATCAGTCATCAATTCTATACTCTCGGTATGAAAAAGATCTTTCAATCCTGGAGGAGAAAAGCTCGGCAAGGAGTCCAAACGAACCTATCTGAATAGCAATGATGATGAGGATGAACCCTCCCACCATTAGTGGCCTTACATGCATGCCCATGCCCATGAGCCACTCGATGACGAAGTAGAGCGTGATGACAGCCCCGATGACGAAAAAGAGAAAGGCTATACGGCCGAAGAAGTGAAGCGGTGCACTGGCTCTTCTTGTGATGAACATGACGGTGATCAGATCGAAGAAGCCGTTCAAGAACCTGCTCGAACCAAACTTGCTCTTGCCGAACTTTCTTTCGAAGTGGCTGACCCGCTTTTCGGTGACCTTGTAGCCCTCCCATGACGCAAGAACAGGTATGAATCTGTGGAGCTCGCCGTACACCGATATGTTCTTCACGACCTCACCCCTGTAAACCTTCAAGCCGCAGTTGAAATCGTGCAGCTTTATCCCGGTGACAAGCGAAGTAACGAGATTGAATATCT
Organism: Candidatus Latescibacteria bacterium 4484_7; assembly: GCA_002085285.1. GTDB lineage: Bacteria > Krumholzibacteriota > Krumholzibacteriia > Krumholzibacteriales > Krumholzibacteriaceae > 4484-7. Next base: position 8,926 of record NATK01000023.1, on the reverse strand, counting down.
TCGAAGGCAATGTTTTCGTGATCGGATCTTTCCGTTTGGCCTTCCATCCGGAAACGAGATCGTAGCCCTCGCCGAGTTTTGCTATGAGGCCGGGAATCTCATCAGGGTTGTCCTGCAGATCGGCATCTATCGTCACAACGACATCCCCCCCGGCCACCCTGAAACCCTCGGACAGAGCCGCCGACTTGCCGTAATTTCTTCGGAAGCTCAAGATCTTTACCCGCTTATCCTTGTCTCTGAGGGTTCTAAGAACATCAAGCGAACCGTCTGTCGAACCGTCGTCTACGAAAATGATCTCGAATTCATGGCCTTCATTCGAAAGCACCCTTACAAGTCTCTCGTAGAGTTCCTCGAGACTCTCCTCTTCATTGTAAAGGGGAATGATCACCGATATTCTACCACGTTCAGCCACCGATTACACCTCCCCCGCCCATCTGCAAATACCTCCTGTACCAATCGATCTCTTCTGCGATTCCGTCTCCGAGCGATACCTTCGGCACAAACCCCAGCTCACCCTTAGCTCTCGAAGTATCCGCCCATGTATCGAGCACATCCCCTTTTTCTCTGTCGATGAACTTGACATCGAGTTCCGTCTTCATCTCTTCGGCGATTATATCGAGGACTTCGAGCACCGAAACTCTGCTTCCTCCGCCTATATTGAATATTCTCTCGTCACCGTCATATTTCATTGCAAGGATGTTCGCCTCGACGGCATCGCTGACGAACGTGAAATCCCTCGTCTGTCTGCCGTCTCCGTATACCTCTATCCTAACGCCTTTGAAGGCAGAATTTATGAATTTACTAAATGCCATGTCGGGGCGCTGCCTTGGCCCGTACACCGTAAAATATCTCAGTGCCACATATCGGATGCCAAAGTTATAGTGATAAAGCTCACATAGGTGCTCACCGGAGAGCTTGGTCGCCCCATACGGCGATATTGGATTTAGCGGATGATCTTCTTTCATGGGAAGAAGCTTCGTGTCACCATAGACCGAGCTCGAAGACGAATATATGAGCTTTATCTCCTTGTGCTCCTTTAATGCCTCGAGAAGTCTCTGTGTAGCGAGGATATTCGAATCGACATAGCGAGTAAACTCCGCACCCCAACTGCTCCTCACCCCAGCCTGCGCGGCAAGATGAAATACGCAGCAAGCACCACCGAGCACCTCTTCGAGATCGAGCTCGTTGAGATCCCTCTCGAGGAAATCGAATCGATCGCTCTTTATCAGATCCCTTAGGTGAAGCCTCTTCCTGTCAGGACTGTAGTAATCGGTCAGGCAATCTATGCCAAGGACATCCATTCCTTCGTCAATCAGCCTTTCACTGACATGCGAACCGATGAAACCGGCCGCACCAGTCACGATTACTCTCTCAGCCACTAATTATCCTTCCCACCTTTGGAAGCCTTCTTTCCGGGGTTTATACCAAACTCCTCCTTCAATACCTCGTCGAGCTTGTCGTAGATCTTGGACAGCTGCTCGTCGTCTGGATGTTTTGTCAACCAGTTGGAGATGTAACTCTTCGCTGTATCCGGCTTGCCCAATTTCGCCGCTATCCTGAATCCGTCAATGTACAATTGTCTGTAATTCGGGATCGTTGAGATACCTCGATCGATGAACTGAAGTGCTTCCGAATACTCCTTCTGCGATTCGAATATTCTCGCAACGCGAACCCAGAATTCTCCTTCTTTAGGATCCTTCTTTAGCTCCTGCTTGTAGTAATTCACAGCCCCATCGATATCTCCGTTCATGTAATAGTAGGTGCCAAGGAGCATCCTGGGCCAGCTGAAATCAGGAGAAAGTGCGAGTGAGAGCTTCAACCAGTGAATCGCATCGTCGAAATCCCGCTTCATCGCCTTTCTCTGTCCGAGTTGAGCTGCTGCCACAGCGAAATTGATGAACATACCCTTAGTGTCCTTGTCCTTGTAGAGAATTGTGTCGGGAGTGCCATCGGGGTTCAAGACACCCCTGAATTCGTAGACATCGTTGAAATTCCTCGCAAGCATAAATTCGTTTATCATGTCTTTACCCTTGTACGGCACGAGACGTCTCTCCATACCTTGCATCTCCAAATAATCCTCGTAAGGTTTCCACACCTCGAGAGGCACGGTCACTGCGAAGTATATCGGCCTCTTCCAATTCGTTGTTTGAATGATGTGCTGTACCGCAAGGTCTCTCTTCCATGCTATCGTTCCATCCTTCAGACGAATCGGCCTTAACTGCTCTATCTCTTCGTCATTCAGCGTGATGGGTACCTTCGGCTCTTCGTCCCTCAATTGCCTTATATACCATGAGGTGTTGAGCAGGCTGAGGTTCGCCACGCGGACGTCCGTTCTGAAATGCTCGACACACTGAATGTACCACAGCGGGAACGTATCGTTGTCACCATTTGTAAAAATTATCGCGTCTGGCTCCAGGCCGGCAAGCATGTTGTAAGCGTAGTCCCTCGGAATGTAATTGTTCGATCTGTCGTGGGAATGCCAGTAATGATGAGCCGGCAATATCGAAAGAACAAGGAGAATAACACCGAGCGAGACCACATACCCCCCCGCCGCCTTTTTCTTTTCCCTGAAATAATCCAATGTCATGGCAAGCAGCCCGGAAGTTCCTATTCCAATGAAAAGTGCAAAGAAAAAGAACGCCTCAGCATAGAAATAATCTCTTTCTCTTACTTCATGGTCGCTGAAGTTCAAGAATATAATCAAGCCGAGAGAGTTGAGGAGAAAGTTGGTGAAGTTCAGGACCCAGACCTTTTTCTCCCTGTAGTAGTTGGCGATCATTCCGAGGACACCCAGTGCCATGGGAATACCCACTGTAGCTATACCCAGGTTGAAGGGGCCTACCATCTTGTCACCGATCATCCTGTACTGAACGATGAAGTAATCCCAGAAATATTTCAGCTGGAAGAGGAACGGGGCCTTTCTGTTGAAGATGCTCATCGGCGGGTACTGCTCTCTTCTCAAATGAGCATATAGCGCACGCCACGTCTGAGGATCAACCTCGTCTATCGCAGGGTTGAGGTGACTCCTTATATATAGGTAGAGGTGTACGGAGATCGCCAGCACGAAGAGCGCCGTTGCCGCGAGGACGAATCTGCCCTTGGAAGCGGTGGACCACGCCACGAGGATGGCAAAGATAATTAGACCGAATAGCGTAACCTGAGGGCTCGTATGGATCGTCATATCGGCCACGATGATACCCATACCGAATGTAAAGATGATCAGCTCGGTATTGGTGATGGACTTCTCCTTTACGAGCAGCACAAGGAGAAATATTCCTCCGTAGACGATGATCGTTCCAAGGTGAAACCCGATTCCCAAAGCAAGCAGATATATGATTAGATATAAGAGGTTGTGCGATCGAACCTTTTGCTTGTTCTCTATCTCAGCGATCTTTCTATCGAGCTCTTTCTTGTTGCTGCTTTGAAGCTTGAGCTCCTCCACGACGCTGTCATCCGCCTTCCCTGCGGGGTTCCTGTACCACAAGAGTGCAAGCCACGTACTAAAAGCCATAACGAAGGCACTCAATGAATAAACCTCAGCCTCCGTTGAATCCCTCCAATACGTGTCGCTGAAAATCAGATAAAATGAACCGACGAGAGGACCTATATAAAGAACGAACCTCTCCAGTCTGCTCTTTAGCTCGCCGAACATAAATTTCAGAGTATTGACCATGACGAGAAATCCGAACATCACAGCTAATGCCGAAAAGAGAACGGATAGGAAGTTGACCTTTTGAGCAATCGTCATGGGAAGGGGAAGCATTGTGAAGAGCCTACCGACGAGAACATACAGGGGGGTGCCGGGCGAATGAGGAATCCCGAGTATATAACTCGTTGCGATGAACTCACCGCTGTCCCAGAATGAAACCGTAGCGGCCATCGTCAACAGGTAGGTAATGAGGCAAATAATGAATATGGCAAATGCAAGCACCCAGGAGATCTTTTTATCAGTCATCTTCTTTATACCTCTACTTCCTGATCAATCTCAAAATTCGATTAAAATTACTAAAATCAATGGAATTTATAAAGGAAATTCTTCATGGCTGACCGCTCCGGTTGAACCCCAAGCTACAAGCACCTTTTAGCTCTGCCGTCGATCCGACATCAACCTTCACACTCTTCGGCCTCTCCCGTATCCTCTACAACCCGTTTTGACCCTTTGCCAATATTCCTCGTGAGAAAGAATCCTGCACCCAAGAGACTCACCACCACCATAACAAAATACGTGATGAATTCCATCAATAAAGACTGCTCGTTGGAGAAGCCTATTTGTGAGAACAATAGTATTCCCGTCCCTTCCCTCACTCCAAGCCCGTTGATCGAAATGGGGAGAATCATGATTAGTCCGAGAAGAGGTATGAATATGAAAAAATAGATGTAAGAAGCGGGCTGTATCGAAATGTTTAGAGACTTCGCCACGAATATGTGCGTCGTAATTCTAAGAGCCTGTACGGCGAGGGAAAGGAGCGAAAGCTTCAACAGGAGCGATCTCAACCTCTTATACTCACCGAGATGATCAAATATCTGATCGAACCTGTTCCCGATTCCCCAGATTGTGATCAAAGAAAAGAGTTTCCTTACCAATTTCGAAACCTTCTTGCTCGACGAAAGCAGAACCAGAGGAACTATGAAGATTGAAAAAACGAGCATGTATGTTCCAAGATTCAACATCCCCCCATGAAAGAGAACGTAGAACGATGAGCCGAGTGCTATAACAGAGAGCGCCGTTATACCTATCACCCTATCCAGTAACGTGACGGCGAAAACACGGTACGGGTCGTTCCCAATCTTAGTGACGTCGTATATCTTGACTGCATCCCCCCCTACATTTGCAGGAAGAAAATTGTTGAAGAATAAACCTATGAAATATAGGCGAAACGTCTTGGTATATCTCAAACGAATCCCACTCGAATGCAAAAGGAAATGCCACTGCATAGAGCCGAGGATGTTGCTGAAGAAGAATATAAGGAACGCAAATATCAACATCGAAGGGTTCAACTCTTTGAGTTGAGGGATGATCCGCTGGGGAGATATTTTTATTATGAGGAACGTGATAAGTCCCAAACTTATTACGATCTTAGATAGCTGAAATAGTTTGCCTCTCGCAGACAAGATCCACTTCTCCTCGTCCATCAATCACCCGCTGCCCCATGTACGGCATCCGTGGCTGCCGTACAGCAGACAGCGGTCCAAACAGTCACCGCGTAATCCAGAAAGAAGATTTTCTTCGAAAGAACGAACCGAGTCAACCATTCTCGATCACCTCGAGCAAAAACTCTTCGCTCTCCGCTGCGCATCTCTCCCATGTAAGCTCCTTGACCCTGTTGAGCGCCTTCGCGCTCATTCCGTTCCAGAGATTCGCATCTTTGAGAATCTTGAGAGACGCCTCGGCGAACGCCCTCTCGTTTCTGTACGGAACGAGAAAACCCGTCTCGCCGTCAATCACCGAATCCTTGAGCCCCGGCCTGTTGCTCGCAACTACTGGCAGCCCGCACGCATTCGCTTCGACGACTGTGAGCCCCCAGCCTTCTTTTGGGCTCGGGTTCACCAGAAGGTGAGCCCTGTTCATGAAACCGACCAGTTCCTCAACACCCATGTACCCGCGGAATTCGACGGCGTCGTCCAGCGCGAGCCTATGAGTCAGCGACTCAAGCTCTCTCCTGTATGGTCCGTCTCCTATGATGACGAGTCTTGCTTCGCTCAGCGATTCCCTTATCAAAGGCATGGACCTTATCGCCACATCGACGCTCTTATACTTCCTCAATCTGCCGAGGTGCACGATCGTCGGTCTATCGAAACGTTCGAGGTTGAGAAATCTGTATCTCTCATGGTCGAGCCCGCAGAGAATGACACGCACCCTTTCGGCATCTATTCCCCTGCGGATCAGATCTTCCTTCGTGCTCGGGCTTATCACCATGAAATGATTCTTCTTGAACACAACGGGTATGAATTTTTCCAGCAGCACAACATAAGTGGCTATCAACGGATTGGTTTCGAGGTATGCCGCCGTGCCGAAAAGGTGCGGAATCACGGGAACGACGGGCACCGAGGTGTAAAGAGGCATAAAAAAGGGCAACTTGTTTATGTCCTCGATTATGATATCGAACTTCTCCTTCTTCAAAAGCCTCTTTGCAAAAAGGGGGATGGAGAAGTTCGCATCGTACCAGCGACCGCTGCGGAAGATCCTAACTCCGTCGACTTCGTCTTCACGTGCGCATCCCGGCCAGGCTGAGCCTATCATAGCAGCTTCGTGGCCCCCTTGGACTAGATGCCGCAATATTTCATGAAGGTGTACCTCAGCCCCTCCCGCCTCGGGATTCTTTATGTCTCTCCAGTTCAAAGCAAGAATCTTCAAAACAATTCTCCCGTTCCCTACAACATCCATTCTCCAAAAGGGGACAGCGGAAACCTGCACAACACGGTGGCGGAGAGGTTACACCGCTCGGCCACACTCCCGGAAATTCAAACCCGGCTTAAATTTCTTCTCTCTTCTTCGCAATCGTACCGACTATGACCGTCGTATAGAGAAAAAATCTCCTTCTCAAAGCCCAATTTCTCAAAGTACCCATCATCTTACCTAAGATATCGAATATTCCCGGATACATTGGCAGTTTAATGCCTGCTCTAATGAGGCCTCTCCTCAGCATCCTATACCAAATCGGAGGGTTGAACCACTCTCCATAGCTCAGAACGATATCTAGGGAATGCCTCCTCAAAATCTTTTCGAGCTCTCCGACCGAAAACTCCGTCTCCCATCCCGCGAACCATTTGTTGAAGAATATCATCATATGTTTCATCAGCGTATAGTAGTGAAAGCGTTGAGGAACATCAACGAGTAGAAGACCACCCGGTTTCAGCACCCTGACATTTTCGGCGAGGAGATCGTCCGGATTGGTGAAATGTTCGAGCAGCCCCTGATGAAAAACCACGTCGAAAGTCTCGTCTGCAAAAGGGAGAGAAAAGGCATTGCCGCAGCAGAGAAGAACTTCGTCCGCTTCACCAGACCCTTTCTTTACAAGATTGAGGCTCTCGATGCTATAGTCGAGCGAAACTACCGTCGCGCCCATTCTCGAAAGGACTATGCTGTCCCTCCCCGTGCCCGCGCCAACCTCGAGTATCCTCTTGCCCGATACATCGCACACACGGGATAGATGCTCCACCACTCGCCCGTCGTTCGAATACACCTCTTCAACGCTATCTGCCTCACTCCAAAACCTGTCCCAGTGATCCTTCTCGGATCTTCTTCGAAATAGGTCGCCCAATGCACTAAACTCCCTTCAAGAGTCTTTCACCGAAAACGGCCGGAAATCCCAAGTTCAAAAAATCTTTCAACTCCGCTTCGATATCGTAACCCGTTCTATAGAAAGTAACTGTACGAGCCTCTGTATCCAACAGACAACTCGAGGCCCTATTGTCGTAATCCCTCGGCTGTCCCACACTCCCGGGATTTATGATGTAACGTTTATCGGGATCGAGCCTTATGGCGACATTCGGCTCTATATCAATGCTTTCACCGTCGGAGCCGAAAACGGCGGGAACGTGGGTATGCCCGACGAGCGCAACATCAAAGTTCCGCTGTTTGAAGACGCTCATCGCTTCCTCTTTAGAATAGATGTATTTCCAGCTTCCCGGGTGGACAGGATGCGAATGAACGGCGAGGCAACACTCCTTTTCTATCTCAAGGTGAAACCTCGTACTTATTTCTTCTATATATTTGTCATCTATGATTTCGGCGGTTCTTACGATCGCCTTTTTCGCCTCTGGGTTCAACCACATCCTTTCGTTCTCATCGAGCAAAGAAATGTCATGATTCCCCAACACGAACATCGCATCGCTGATACTGAAAATTAACTCGAGGCACTCGTTAGGGTTTGGTCCGTAACCGACCGAGTCGCCGAGCGAGACGAACCCATCGACCTCCAGGCTATCATACACCTCGAGCACAGAGCGAAGAGCTCTGATATTGGAATGAATATCGGAGCATACAAAGAGCTTCAAATCCCTCTGACCTCCCTTGCAAGGGTGTCGAGTATACCATTGACAAACCTCCCCGCTTCGTGTGAGCTGAAGGTCCGCGCCAACTCTATCGCTTCGTTTATGATTACGAGCGGTGGAACCTCCGGGCAGAACAACAACTCGACGAGAGCAATCCTGAGGATATTCTTATCTACAACGGATACCCTCTTGAGTTCCCAATTCTCGAGTCTCTTCGATATCATTTCATCTAGTCTGTCTTTCTCCTCCATGACAGCCTTTACAAGCTTCTCTGCATACTCGGCGGCATCTTCGGACGCTTTTCTCCGAGCAATGTTATCCTTGAGGGCCTTCTGCCAGGTAGATTGGGAAACCTCAGCCGCATAGAGCGTTTGAAGGGCTATCTCTCTGGCCTTGCCTCGTTTGCTCATATCATCGTACCCACTGTCATATTTTCCCCCAGAGGTCTGCGAGCTCAAGCGCAGACAAGGCCGCCGTCCAGCCTCTGTTACCAGCCTTGCTTCCCGCCCTTTCGAAAGCCTGCTCCTGATTGTCAGCAGTTATCACGCCAAATGTGACAGGCACATCCGACTGCGCAGCGAGGCTCGAGAGATCCCTGACCACCTGATTGGCGAGGATATCGAAATGGTACGTGTCCCCTCGAATCAGCGCACCGAGACAAATCACCGCCGACACGTTCGATTTGCTCGCTTTTCTCGCTACCTGTGGAAGCTCGAAAGAGCCCGGAACCCAGTAGACATCTATATCGTCGTTGTTCACACCGTGACGGGTAAGACAGTCGATTGCTCCTCCGAGCAGGTTCTTCGTCACGATCTCGTTGAACCTACCTACTACGACGGCGAATCTCTTTCCTTCACCCAACAGATTGCCCGATTTTTCTACCACCATATCAGTCTCCTTTCTTTTTCACCGATTTTTCCGGTTCGCCTTT
>NATK01000022.1 GCA_002085285.1 Candidatus Latescibacteria bacterium 4484_7 | reverse complement strand
TTGAAGTGAAAGCGAAGAGCGGAAAAGTTTCGGTGAAACTCCACATCGGCACTTGCTTCTTCCATCGTCAGATCTTTTTTGACGGCATCGAGAGGCCCGTCCGGCCGATTAAGGAGCTCCGGGAGAACGATCGCCGCGGCGAGATCCTTCGAGCCGGCGACAGGCAAAGAAACGAGCACGTCAAGTCCCTCGTCGATCCCCTCCTTTTCCACATTCACTATCCTGTTGCGGTAGAACGGTGGTGCAGCACCTGCTGCCCCGCCTTCGAAAGGTGCGTTTCCGCCATGGGATTCTTCCTCGTCTTCCTCCTCCGATTCCAGGCCGGTCTGCGAACTGGGGACAGTGAAATAGGCCGCTGTCAATGCTTCTGCATCGGACTCGTCGAAGTCGCCGAGAAGATAGACCATCATCGTACGCGGGTCGTAAGCCCTCCTGTAATAGTCGAGGAGATCTTCCCTCGAGAACGATAGCACCGTCGCCTGTGTCCCTATGATCGATTCGGCGAGCGGACTGCCCACATAGAGGTGTCTTTTGACGATCTCGTCTCGCAGGGCGTTGAGATTGTCCTCATCCTTGTGCATCTCCTCCGTAATCACTTTCTTTTCCTTCTCTATCTCTTTCTGCGGGATAACCGAGTGGAGAAGCATCTGAGAGAGAATATCGAAACCGTCCTCGAGTTCGCTCGTCGGTATCAACGTGAAGTAGACCGTGTATTCTTCCCTTGTGAAAGCGTTGAGGAAAGAGCCGGTTTCGTCGGCCCATCCGTTTATCTGCTGTCTCGAATATCTCTCCGAGCCATCGAAGGCCATATGCTCCATAAAGTGTGAAATCCCCCTCATCGAAGGCTCTTCGAGAGCTGAACCTGCCGAAACCACTACCGAGAGGCAAACCATGCCCGAGCCTCTCCTCGGCTCCATGACGAGCCTCGGGCCGTCGGGGATATTCCTCTCCATCACCCGACCGGAAACCGTCCTGCCCGATGCAAAGAGCGTGTCAGAAACAGTCAGGGCCATAGCCGCAAAGAACATAAGGGCCACGAGGATAACGCCTGTGCCTCTTCTCCACGCTATCCCTTCAACTTCAGACGCCACTTTGCCGCGCCCCACTGACACGGGAACTCGGACATTTTTATCTCCAGATTGCCTTTGCATTCCATTCATCTCCTTCTTTTCCGTTCCTATTATTTGATGTGAATTGCCTTTCCAAGAATCGACTCCGCCGATTCGAACAGCGATTCCGAAAGCGTTGGGTGAGGAAATATGCTATTCACGAACTGCTCTACCGTCATCCTTCTCTCCACGGCGATTATACCCGACGCAACGAGCTCTGTTGCTCCCGGGCCGATGATATGAAGCCCGATTACGCGATCGTCATCCCTTCGAGCGATCCATTTGACGAATCCGTCCGTCTCCTGAAGCCCTTTCGCCTTTCCGTTCGCTGCAAACGGGAAACGCCCCTTCTTCACCTCTATCCCTTCCGCCGCAGCCTGTTCCTCCGTCATTCCCACCCTCGATATCTCCGGTATCGTGTAAATCGTCGTGGGCACAGACGAATAGTCAATCTTTCTATAGGCACCGAATGCATTCTCGACGGCGACGACACTCTCGCGCATCGCAACATGGGCGAGAAGCCAACCTCCGACGACGTCTCCCGCAGCATAGACTCCGGCAACATTCGTCGACATCCAGTCGTCGACTACGATTCCCCTGGGCCCGAATTCGACTCCTATCTCTTCGAGACCAAGCCCTGAAACCCGTGGCTTCCTTCCGGCTGCCACGAGGACGAACTCGCCAGTGATCTTGTCTTCCGAATCGAGAACGACATTCACCCCGCCGTCGAATTTCTCCACCGAAACCACCCTGGACTTGAGATGGAGCTCGATACCCTTCCGCTTGAAATAGGTTTGAAGAGCCCTGCTGATCTGAAGATCCTCCGTTGCAACGAGCCGTGGCAGCATCTCTACGATCTTGACCTCTGTTCCAAAGGCATTGAATATCGAAGCGAATTCGCACCCAATGACGCCTCCTCCTATTATGACGAGGCTTCTCGGGATGCTCCCCAGCGAAAGAAGCTGTGCGCTGTCGAGTACCCTGTCGCCGTCCACTACGACACCCGGTATCTCGGTCTCTTCGCTCCCCGTCGCTACGATGATCTTCTCGGTCTCTATCGTTCCATACCCTTCAACCTCTATATTCCTCGGTGATACGAGCCTGCCCGTTCCCCTCACTACCTTCACCTTCCATCTCTTAAATAGAGTCTCCACTCCCCTCACGAGGTCGGATACGACATTGTTTTTGAAGCTGAATAGCACGGCGGGATCGATGGCCACCTCATTCGCAACGATGCCCGCCTGTTCGGATACGTGCAGTGAATGCACGAGGTGAGCCTTGGCATGCAAAACCTTCGTCGGGATACATCCTCTGTTGAGGCAGGTGCCGCCTACCGCATCGTTCTCGACGATGCAAACGCTCGCTCCGAGTTGAGCCGCTCTAATCGCGGCAGGGTAGCCTCCAACCCCTGCACCAAGAACAGCCACATCACATCTTTCATTCAAATCGATTCCCCCCTCTTCTGGAAAATTGAAAGTCTCGATTCGAAGCGCTCAGTCAAGAGCTCGAAGGGTCGAACACGTGATCATGCGCTCCATGAACTTGCCGACCATTCCCATTGCTCGATTCCCTCCAATAGACCTACATCTTTACGCCTCTCTCGATCAGCCCGAAGGCGGATAAGTCGCATATATCAATGCTTAATAAACACCCTCTATCTTGTTCTTCAATAGCTTCGCCTGGGACTGCGTCAACCTCACCTCCGTATCATCTGCATCGATCATCGTCATGATGTAGTTCCCCCCCGACCATGGGACGATGCTCGATATCCTTTCCACGTTTACTATGTATTCACTACCCAGCCTTATGAAAACGTCGGGGTCGAGATCGCCTTCGAGCTCGTCGAGGCTCTTGTAATTCGCGACGAGTTCCCCCTCGTCGGTATACGCCTCGACCTTATGACCCGCCTGTTTGAGCAAAGCCACCTTGTCCACTTCGATGATCGAGGCCTTTCCTTCCACTATAACCACAATCTTGGAGAGAAACTTCTTTCCCACCTTTATCGTTTCCGTCAACTTTTTGAGCCTCCTTACGAAATCTCTCCTGTCGGCAACCGACTCCCGAGCCCTGTTCAATGCTCTCTCCAGCGCCTCCTTCTCAATCGGTTTGAGCAGATAATCGAGGGCGTTTACCTCGAACGCCTTTATCGCATAACGATCGTAGGCAGTCGCAAAAACGATGAGGGGCATCTTCTCCCCTTCTATCAATGCCCGCACCACCTCGAACCCATCCATGACCGGCATCTGAATATCGAGAAAGATCAGGTCAATGTCCTGGCTTCGAGCGAGCTCCAGTGCTTCCCTGCCGCTCGATGCCTCACAAGCGATCTCAATGTCAGGCTCTTCTGCGAGGAGATACCGCATCTCATCCCTCGCGAGCTTTTCGTCATCGACAATCATCACCTTCATATCGATCTAATTCCCCCTTGCACTGATGGCGGGAAGATAGAACCTAACCGAAACACCGCCTTCTTTTCGAAACTTTATTTCGAACTCGGATTTCCCGCCGGAATAAATCCTCAGGCGCTCGATCACATTTCTCAAACCGATCCCCCGAGTGGTGAGCTCGTTCAATTCTTTCTGCTCCCCGGCCGGACCATCGTTCTCTATTGTTACCTCGACACCGTTCCGTTTGCCCCTGGCGGTTATTCGCAGCCTCCCCGGTCTCGATATCTTCGATATACCGTGCTTGATCGCGTTTTCGACTATCGGCTGCAGTATCATCACAGGAACCTGAATGTTCAACACGACGTCGTCTATTTCCTTATCCACCATCAACCTTTCCTCACCGAACCTCACTCTCTCTATCGACAGATAGTCGTCTATGAAGGCGAGCTCATCTGAGAGAGAATGCAGGTCGCTCGTATCGTCTAAAGATTTTCTGAATATCGACGAAAGCCTCCTGGTCATCTCCCTGGCCTTTTCTGAATCGGTCCTTATCAGCGCGGTTATCGTATTGAGCGTATTGAAGAGAAAGTGCGGATTGATCTGACTCCGCAGCGTGACGAGCTTGGCGTTTATCAACTGATGTTTCTCTTCCTTCAGGAGAATTTCAGTTCGCGCATTGCTCAAAATCTTCAATGCTATGCCGAGTGTGTAAACAAGGACTCCGAGATCGAGGGTATAGAGCATAGGGCCTCTCGGAATGAAACCGTAGAGTAGATGCCTGCCCGAGTAGTGGTATAGAAACCTGTATCTCACGAAGGCGAATACTATCGCCATTATGAACGGTATGGAATTTCGGTCGAGCTCACCCTTGAAGAGTCTTTCGAAAAAATTGTAGACAACGTAGAACGGATTGAGGGAATAACTCCAGACGTCGCCTCTCTTCTCGAGTGCCGTGTAGAAGAGCCCGCTCACGAGGCCGACTGCGAGGTAGAAAGGAAACGCGACCTTCTCACCGAAGGCATAAGCGACCAGGCCGACACCTGCACCGACACCGCCTCCAGCCCATACACCTCCGAGCAGTCCGGCGAGCATCGTACCTTCGAGGGAGAGGTCCATCGCCCCCTGAGAAACGAGCCTTCTGACGGCTACGCCGATCCCGAAGACGACGATGAACAGCAGTGTCAACTTTGCCTTTGCTGCAGCCGTTCGAGACTTCGTCGTCAGAAAATCAATGACGAAGTTGAAGCCGAGAAAGAGACTAACGATCCCCGCCATCACAGCCATTCGAAGGAGCATATTGATGAGAAGGAACTGATCTTTGTAGAGGCTCTCGGGCATCTATACCACTCTTCTCCTACAATCTGTGCCTGAGCATGTTCACCAGCTCGGCATTCAAAAACTTGTAACTCTTCCACCCCGGAAATTTTTTGAAGACCTCGCCATCTCTCAACAAAACTATGGTGGTCGGAAGGGTGCCGACGCCGCCGTATCTACCCGCTGGCATCCTGCCTTTCACATAGACGGGGTAGTCAACCTTGTGAGTCTCGAGAAAGGCTTTAACCTTATTGACATTATCGTCAACGGCCACCCCTATGACGGCAACCTTGAATCTACTGTAATGGTTGTACAGCCTGTTCAATTCGTCTATCTGTTTCAGCGATTCCTTGTTCCACGTGGCAAAGAAGTTCAGAAAGACTATCTTGCCCTTATAATTCGAGAGAGGCGCTGATTCTCCGTCCACCGTCTTGAAAATGATCTCGTGCTTGTAAGGCTTTAACGTCTTGGACGAAATCACCGGTTTTGTCTTCGTCTTTTCCTCGTTCGCACCCTTCTTGCCCGAGCAGCCGATCATAGACAAAAATAGCGGAAGAGCAAAAAAAACGATCAACGCAATGACCTTCGAAGAAACTTTCATTGCTACTTCCCCTTTTTGATCAACTGAGACGCAATCGTGTTCTTCTGGATCTCTTTCGTTCCCTCGTAGATCTCCGAAATCTTCGCATCCCTGTAATAACGCTCAACCTCGTTGTCTGTAAAATAACCGTAGCCACCGTATATCTGAACTGCTTCGTCGGCCACAGTAACCGCTGCTCTTGCGGCGAGATACTTAGCCATTGAGGTGAGCTTGGGATCGATCCGCCCCTTGTCGAAATTCCAGGCCGCCTTGTACGTTACGAGCCTTGCAGCCTCTATCGTCGTAGCCATATCGGCCAACTTGTGCCGGGTTACCTGGAAATCTGAGAGCTTCCTGCCGAACTGCTCACGCTCCTTTGCGTATTCGAGCGCCCGGTCGAAGGCACCCTGAGCAATACCGAGTGCGGTGGCGGCAATCTCTATACGACTCTCGTCGAAGAATTCGAGAACGTGATAGAATCCCTTCTTATCTTCACCGACGAGGTTCTCCAGCGGTGCCTCGACGTTGCTGAACGAGATCTCGGCAGTCGAGGTCATTCTTATACCCATCTTGTCGCCGATTTCTTCGGCGTCCACGCCCTCCGTATTTCTCTCCACAATGATCGTCGACATTCCCCTGTAGGTGGGAGATGCATCGGGTTCAACCTGACAGAGTACTATGTAGAAATCGGCCATCGCACCGTTTGTAATGAATGTCTTCGTGCCGTTTATCAACCAGTGGTCCGACTTCCTCTCGGCCCTCGTATCCATCAGGGTGATATCGCTCCCGTGATTCGGCTCGGTGAACGCGCCCGCCGAAATCATTCTGCCCGATGCAACTGCGCTGAGATAGCGTTCCTTCTGCTCAGCGCTCCCGTGCCTCATGATTATCTCGGAGGAAAAGTCGCACAGCGCCAAAGCAGTCCCTATGCCGGAATCGTTCCTGCAAAACTCCTCGACGATCAGAACGTTCTCGAAGACACCCATTCCCTGCCCTCCGAACTCCTCCGGAAAATGAATCCCCACGAATCCCAGTTCGCTGGCCTTCTTCCAGATATCTCTCGGATAGGCGTGGTCCTTCTCGAGCTGAATCGCCTTGTCGCGATCGAATTCGCCCTCTGCAAACTCTCGAGCCGCCTGCTGAATGTCTTTCTGTTCCGTGGTAAGCTCAAACTCCATTACCTTTCACCCCCGATTTTTTCTTCAAGCGCATCCATCAATTTGAACATATCCTCTACTACGCCGTAGTCCGCTACACGGAAGATTGGGGCCTTCGGATCCCTGTTCACCGCAATGAACACACCAGCTCCCTTGACACCGGCAATGTGCTGGAACGCTCCGCTGATCCCCATAGCAAGGTAAACCTTCGGCTTTACCGTTCTCCCCGAAGTGCCCACCTGGCGTTCTTTCCCAAGCCACTTCTTGTCTACGACGGGTCTCGAGCAGGAGAGAACAGCGTGCATCTTCTCGGCGAGCCTCGCAGCCCTGGGGATATTCTCTTCGTCCTTTATTCCTCTTCCTATAGATAGAAGGAAAGACGCCTGAGTTATATCGACCTCTCCCGCCGGAGCCTCCCTGTAACCGATGAATTCCGTCTTCTTCCGGACAGGTTCGGCTGAGACGCCCAAGCCTTCGATCGTGCCCCTGGCGGAGAGCTTGTCAGGTGCCTGATAGACACCCGTCCTAACCGTTACAAGAGCACCTTTAGAGGCATCGACCGAGACAGAGGATACGATCTTGCCGTTGTATATGCTGCGCTTTGCCCTGAGGCGCGTACCATCGAGCTCGAGTTCCGTCACATCCGTGATGCAGGGGAGCGAAGTCTCAGCCGAGAGTCTCGGCATGAGCTCCATGCCGAACGCCGTATGCGGGCAGAGCACGATAGAACCGGGCCCGAACATATCGACTGCGGGTCTCAAGAAGGCTGCATAATCTTCGTAGAGAAAATTTTCGAGCGATGGGTCCTCGATAGTCAGAACCTCGGGAATATAATCAGCCAGCTCCTCGGCGAAGGCCCGGGCGCTGGAGGCGAGAACGATCGCCTTCGGAGCGAGCCCGTACTTTTCGCCCAGCTCTTTCGCCAGAGCAATGTTCTCGAGTGTCACATCCCCCAACTCACCCTTCCTGTGTTCTGCTATCACATATACCGATGCCATTTAGACCACCCCCTTCACGATCTCGAGGATCTTTTCGGCGATCTCATCGGGCGATCCGGATATCATCTCGGCCTCCTTGCCCTCGGGCGGCCTCTCGAGCGACTCGAGCTCCAAGACGGCCCCCTGTTCACCTATCTCCTCTGCTGACAGGCCAAGTTCTTCTGCTCGAAGAACAGGGATCTCTTTGCTGCGAACCTTCCTTATTCCCATTATGGAGACATAACGCGGCTCGTTTATCCCCGTCTGGATCGTCAAGAGAGCGGGCAGCTCAAGGCGAACGGATTCTTCAAGACCCCCTTCAAGCTCCCTCGTAACCGATATATTGCCGTCCTTCACATCTATCGAGGTGACGAGTGTGGTATGTGGTATGCCCAGCATGCCCGCCGTCAGAGGACCAGTCATTGCATACGACATATCCCCCGCCATGACCCCCGTCATTATGAGGTCGAACGAATGCTTTTTTGCAAAGGCGCTCAACCCTTTCGCCACCGAGTAGGGGTCGTCCATGTAGAAAGGAGACGAATCGATCCTGTAAGCATCGTCCGCACCCATTGCAAGACACCTACGCAAAATGTCTTCGTCGTCACCCGTGCCTATCGTAACGACGGCTACCTTGCCTCCTTCCTTTTCCTTGAGCCTTATCGCCTCCTCGACTGCATAGTTATCCCATTCGTTTATGCCGAATGCAAGGTCCTCCTCCTCGATACCTTTCCCGTCGGAGCGCAGGATGACCTCCGCATCCGCCGTATCGGGGACCTTCTTTATGCAAACCAAAATATCCATCGAGTACCCCCTTCTTCATCAATTATTCAACAATCATAAATATTCAAAAAAGCCGGTGGCGGCGCAAATGAAACGCGCACAGCCGGAAACGCCATTTCTTAGAATACAAACGGTGCAGATCTGGGCGATCTCGATCCGATTCTTCTCAGCTACTCCCCGGCTCGAGGACACTCTCAGCGAGAAGCTCTGAGACGTCCATCACCTTTATCTTGTCCTCGTATCCGCCCGTCTTCACTGCGTCATCGAGGTTGCTGAAGCAAAATGGGCAAGCAGTAACCACGACCTCGGCGCCCGTTTCCACCGCCTCGGCCACTCTTATCTCGGCGATCTTCTCGTCGGCGTTCGATTCGACCCACATTCTTCCGCCGCCTCCCCCGCAGCAGAAACTCTTCTCCCTCGAGCGCGGCATCTCTACGAGCTTCACGCCGGGGATCGCGCGCAGAATATTGCGAGGCGCATCGTATATTCCATTCCGACGGCCGAGAAAACACGGATCGTGGTACGTGGCAACGAGAGGCACCTCTCTTGTCGGCTTAATCCTGCCGTCTGCAATGAGTCTTTCAAGAACTTCCGTTATGTGAACTACATCGAGCCGCTTCGCCGAATCCTCCATCAGCCCGTACTCGTTGCGCAACGTATGGAAACCGTGCGGGCAAACGGCGACGATCTCGGTGATCCCGTAACGCTCGAAAAGATCGATATTCTGATAGGCGAGCTCTGTGAACAAACCGTCCTCACCAACCTCGCGCACGAACTCGCTGCAACACGCTTCTTCCTTGCCAAGCACAGCGAAATCATAGTCGGCACCCTCGAGCAGAGAAACGACATTTCTCGCCACCGACTGAAGCCTCGTATCGTAAGCAGGGGTGCAGCCGACGAAGAGGCATCTCTTCGAATCGGCACCCTTCGAAAATACGGGGACATCGAGCCCCTCAGCCCAATCCATTCTCTTACCTTTCGAGCCCTGCCAGGGATTCTTGAACTTGTAGACCGATTCGAGCATCTCCTGAACGTTCACGGGAACCTCGCCTCCCGACTCTATCCTCGCCGCTCTGACCTCCCTGATGATATCAGAGGTATTGATCCCTACGGGGCAGACCTCGTAGCAGTTGTTGCACGTCGTACAGTACCAGATCGTATCGCCGAGCGAAGCAGTGGCCTTGTCGTGCTGGTCAGCGTCCCTCTTAGACGATACGAACGGAATTCCGCTCGCACCCCTTGCGTAGTTCCCCACCTCCTCGATCATCATTCGAGGCGAAAGCGGTTCTCTCGCGTTGCTGCTCGGGCATACCACCTGGCACCGGTTGCACCTCGTACACGCGTCGAACATGACGAGCTGATGCTTGCTGAAATCGGTCGTCACCTTTTCACGCTCATCGAGCGTGAGGAATGAAGTGTAGTTCATGCTGTCGAGGGTGAGGTTCGTAGGGGCGGCAAATATGTGTATAAATTTGGAAAATGGCAGATATGCAACCAAAAAGAGGCTGGATATAGAGTGAATCCACCACCAAAGCCTGTGTTCAAAGAGCAAATGAGCCCTAGACCCGTGAAAGATGGCATCTACCACCCTATATGCCACACGCGATTCAGACCATGGGACCGGGTTTGCATGAAGTCTCAGCCCCTCCATGAAAAATCCGGTTATCGCAATGAAAAGCAAAAGCAAGAGAACAACATGGTCTTTGACAATCGTCACCATATTCTTCCGCTTCACTATATATCTGCGTACGTATGCGAGAATGATCCCCGTAATGAGAGCCGCCCCGGCAATGTCCAATGAAACAGAATAGACTATATACACCTTCCCCTCGAGGAAATGAAAGATCCAGTGGTCGATTGTCGAAAGGACCGTACCGAGAAACAGCACTATGAATCCCCACATGATGAGGAAATGCGTCGTTCCGCCCATGATGTCGTCGGAAAATATACCAGATGTAAAGAGGACCTTCTTCGTCAAACGCTTTAGATCGACACCCCCGTTACGCCTCTCAGACCAACCTGACATCCAGAATGCGGCTCTTTTGTAGATTCCATAGAAAAAAACCAACGAAGCGACGGCAGCAAGGATATAGAAGAGCCAACTGTAAGAGATATTCCAGAAAACTTCCCTGTAGGGTTGTTCCATATTCACTCCCATCCAAATGCTCAACTCTGGCGATTCTAACAAAATAGGGGGCATTTAATCAACTGATACTTACCCATTCACGCACGCCCTTGAGAAAATACAGAAAAACTCGGAAAATCTCCATACTTTCCCCGAAAGGCACAAAAATGGAACGGTATTTGCGAAAATCTCGCGTGGAGGATAGCGATGAAAAAACTTGCAGTCATATCAATTCTTGCTCTTATGATGGTCTCTATCTCATCCAGCCCTGCATTCGAGCAGGGGAACGAGAGGACACAGGCCGAACACCTCTTCGTTCAAGCCCAAAAGGCGCTCGCAGACGGAAACGAGGATGGTGCCGAATCTCTTTTGAAAGAATCGCTCAATATCGATCCGTCGTTCACATCTTCCATCTGGCAGCTCGCCCAGATCTACGAAAGACAGGGCAAGCTCGAATTTGCAAGGGAACTGATGCTTAGAGGGCTCAAGATCGAGCCAAATGCAACATGGGCCAAGGAGAAATTATCGCAAATAGAAAAAAGTCTCTCCGATAAACTCATCGACGAGATACAGAACTACATGGCCGAAGGACAGTATGAAAAGGCCATACCCAAGCTATCCCTATACAAGAGCATGATACCGGACGATCCGCTGCCCTATACCCTCCTTGGCCGCTGCCACCTTGCACTTGGTCACCTCGATAGTGCAAGAGGCTTCCTGTTGACATCGCTAAGGCTCAATCCATCCGATACGAGAGTGGGTTCACTACTCGATATTGTAGATGAAAAGATAAAAAGGAGCTCGCTCGATTCGATGGTAGAAAGGGCGAAAAAGCTCCTCGCCGATTACGAACCGTCAAGCGCTGATGAGGCAAGAAAGGTGCTCGACGAAATCCTCGCAAAAGACCCTCAAAACGCCTGGGCGAAGGAAAAGCTCGCCGACCTCGACCTTGTAATCGCAAAGAGGAAAAAGGACGAATCAAGTGCAAAAAAGAAGGAGGAGATGGCCAATAGATCCAGGGCCATAGTCTCAAAGTCAAAGAACGCCTTTCTCGCTGCCTTGAGAGGTTTGAGCGGCCACTTAACTGCGATAATCCTCGGCTTAACGGCCGTTCTCCTGTTTTTCGACCTGAAGAAAAAGGTATCGCAGAAAAAGTACCCTTTGCAAGGATCACTCTCTCTCATACCGATTCTCGACATTGTCTCGCTGGTGAACAGCAACCTAAAGACGGGAAGGATGATCATCACCACAAACCGGATCAAGGGCGAAATATTCTTCGAGAAAGGCGAGATCGTTCATGCACGATGGAAGGGCTACGACGGCAAGAAGGCATTTCAGAAATTGATGGAACTCAAGAACGGCAGCTATTACTTTCTCAACCATCTCCCGAAGATAAAGCACACTATATCCGAGCCGTTGAGTGTTCTTTTGCTTTCTATGACACCGCATAGAGAGGCTCCTAAGAGCACCGATGAAAAGGCCGCCGAGACCGATGAATTCTTCGCTAAGATATAGTAGTTGTTT
>NATK01000141.1 GCA_002085285.1 Candidatus Latescibacteria bacterium 4484_7 | reverse complement strand
AGGGAATGTACGCCGAGAGGACACTTGAAGGCAGAGAGTTCACTAAATCGAGGCTCCTCGCGGAGACGGAATACTTCGTGGAGGAATTTGTAAACGATTACTGCCGCATAGAAGAATTCGACATAGATATGGACAGGATAATACTCGCAGAAGAGATATCGAAAGAGCCACTCGTATTCATGCACAGAGACTTCCAGTCGAAAAACATAATGCTCTATGGCGGCGAACTCCGTCTCGTCGACTTTCAGTCGGCGCACAGGGGACCGGGGCTTTACGATGCAGCTTCACTCCTAAAGGACCCGTATCATCCCATAGGCGAGGCATTGAGAGAAGAATTGCTCGAGGCGCTCTTCGAGGCTATCAGCGGAACCGACGCCACGAAACACGATGATTTCGGGTCCTTCAAGAAGAGTTTTACATACTGCGGCATTCAAAGAAACATGCAGGCCCTTGCGGCCTTTGCAAGATTGGGTGTTAAGATGGGAAAAAAACAATTCCTGAAATCCATTCCTCCGGCACTCGGGCTGCTCGAAGAGGGCTTGAATCAGATAGATGGGCTATCCTCCCTCAAAGAACTGCTCGGTAGAATCAAAATGGCCTTGGAAAGGGAGGTTTGAAAGATGTGGAAGACTTTCTTTACCACGTTCTCGGTCATGTTTCTCGCTGAGCTCGGTGACAAAACTCAGCTTGCGGTAATATCGCTCTCATCGAAGTATCGCTCTCCCGTGCTCATCTTTATTGCAGCTTCCCTTGCTATGATCACAGCGACAGCGATAGGAACCGCCCTGGGGACAGCGATTCATTCCTTCGTCGGAGCGAAGATGCTCAAGTACATATCTGGAGGAATCTTCATTGCATTCGGCCTTGTAGTAATTCTCGGCAAGTAACCACACCTCGCAGCCCAGTCGTCTCAATGCCTCATTACTCTTCGATCACCTTGAAGACCTTGTCGTTGGCCCTTACCCTGTCTGAAACCTTTATCCCCACCGAATCGCCCGCCTTCGCTTCATCTACCTCGTCGTGCTCAATCTGCATCGACTTGATCTCTTCCGTGAAGTCGGTCGTATGCCCGAGGAAGTGTACTTTATCCCCTACCCTTAGCGTTCCCGAAGTTATCTCAATTGCAGCTACACCTATCCTGGAGAAATAGTCTTGAACGACCCCGATTTCCACCTCTTTCATTTCGACCTCCTTTCAACGATCTGCTTCGAGTTGCCAAAAGAGTGTCTTTACCCTTGTGCAGCAGGCAAATCGACCCTGTACACGCCATCCGGGAAACGCCTGTCCGTTTCACAAGAAAGAAAGATGACCTGATGCTTCTTTGCAAACTCCATCAGCAACTCGAACGCTTCCCATCTTCTTTCATCATCGAAGTGAACGAACGGATCGTCAAGGATAATCGGAACAGGATCGGCTGAACTGAGGAGCTCGACGAGAGCCAGACGCACTGCGAGATACACCTGGTCTCTCGTCCCCTTGCTCTTTGCATCGGTTATGCGTTCGTTGAGCTCGGCCGTGTCCTCCGTCTCTAATGCGTAGAGCCTATGCGAAAGCTCCGATATTGCCTTTTCAACTTCTTCGACTCGCTCTGAAAGGGAGGTTACGTCCCCCTCGATTCTGGTGAGCTCTTCCGCTTTGACCCTGTATCTCTCAAGCTCCTTTATCCTCTCCTTCAATCCCCTGAGCTCGACCGACACCCTGCCGAATTCGCTGTCGAGATCTTTGAGCAGGCTTCCGAGATCGCTTTTTTCGCCCTCCAGCAGTTCGCCTATCTTTATATCGACGGCCTCCTTCTCTCTGGCCAATGCATGTGCCCTCTCGAGGAACTCCCTGGCCTTGGAGACCCGTACATCGCCACTCCAGGCCTTTCTCTCCAGAGATAAGCGCTTCAGTTCTTCCGTTCCAATGTCCGGCGAGCTCGCCCTTCTGCTTATCGTTCTCCACAACCAGACAACAGCGATGACAAAAAGAATCGCTGCAACGGATACAAATACTATATGAAGCTTCCCGCGTCCCACTTGACCGAAAAACGATCCGGCTGCAATCAAGCCGAACAACGCTGCAAGGGCTGCGGGGAGACTCCATGACAAGGTTTCCTTGCGCCTCTTCGTCTCCGCCTTTTCCGTTTTCTCCTTGAGGTCGAGCTCTCTTTCAATGTTTACCTTCAACCTTATTATCTCCCCCTCACTCAGCGTCCTCAGTGCTACGGGGATTTCATTCCGCCTTCGCTCAAGCGCTGCGGCCTCTTCATTCAATCGCCTCGCCTTCTCGAACCTCTTGCGCAACCTCTCCGCCTCGGCAATTTTTCTCTTCTCCTCCTCCTCGAGATTCGACAGCTCTTCAGCCCTCTCCAGCGCCTTCTTTTTCACTTCAAGCTCTTCTCTCAAGGCAATGGCTTCGCTCCTCATTTCGGAGAGAGTTTGGCTCAGTTTTATTCGTTCTTTCTCGATCTCTTCGCCTTTGGCCAGCCTCTCTTCCAAATCCTTTATCTCTTCAGCGAGCCTCTTCACGGGACCCCAGTTCTCCTCATTCGCAGGCTTTTCGAGTCCTCTTGCAAGGCTATTCCTGTATCCTGCAAGCGACTTGAGCACCTTTCCGCACGACACACCGCTGCCACCGGTGAGGATTCCCTCGACCTCCTCTCCGATCGATCTCGAACCACTCTTAACGAGATCGAGCTCCTCGTGCCTCACTCCGCATAGGCGCATGAAAAGCGCTTCGTCAGAGATCAACAGCTTCTCGTCGAAAAGTCGATCGACCTTTCGCCGCTCCGCTATTGGCGCCTCATCGTTCAGGGAATAAACGGCCTGATCGTGCGCCTCGTAGTCTCTCTTCACCTTGAAGGATTCGTCACCGAAGTGGAGGACCGCCTCGAGTGCGAACAGAGAATCGCTGTCCCAATTCTTCAGCGAGGAGAGCCTCTTACCGCTGGAGTATGCGCTCTTGAAAAGCAAAGTCACGATCGCCTTGAACAGGCTGCTCTTGCCACTCTCATTGGGATATAGAACGAGGTTGAAATGCCGATCGAATCTGATGAGGGCATCCTTGAAGAGCAAAAAATTCTTGAGCTTCAGGCTTTCGATCCACATACCATTCTCCCTGCGTCACATCTCCTTACGAATTAAACAACGGTTGAGGTCGCGATCCTCTCTTCGTTTCCTCGCCGCCGCTCCGGACTCAACTGTCGCCAGGCTTCGGCTTCATCAGCCGCCACAGACTTCGCCCTACTCAACGGTTGCCGCCCCCGGCTTCCTCAGCGGTCATTGACACCCGGCTTCATCAACCGAGTGGATTGTTCCCCTTGAATAGCTGGAGACCTATTTGAAGAGCCTCTTCATATAAAGAACGCTCCTCTTCCTCGGCGTTCTCGATCCTCTCGAGTAGGAGCTCGGCGAACTTGCCCACGACGGTGCCTTTCGCAAGCTCAGCGAGCTCTTCGCGCGTGATCCTCCTATGAGGCAAAGCGCCTGCGATGACGACTGAGAAATATTCCTCTTCGAGCTCTTCCGCTGCCGCATCAAAATCGACCGCCGCATCGAATTCGAGAAGCCCGGTGAAAGTAATCTCCACCACTTTCAATCGATCGGGCTCTGACTGCTTCTTCACAGCACCGACGAGCTCCTCAGTCGTGCGAATTCCGGAAGCGTCCACCGTAACATACTCCACGCTCACCCTGCCGATTCTCTCCGGGGCAATCGACACGCCGTCTTCCGAGAACTCCAGAGAGACAATGTATCCCGAACCTTTCTGATCCCTTGCGATCAGTTCGGGCGAACCGCAATAGACAACGGGAGGATTCCCCCTGTTTATTTCTCTGAAAGAATGCCAGTGTCCGAGAGCGATGTAGTCGAACCCCCCGTCCACTTCGCCTATATTGATCGGGATATCGACATCTTCTGCAGCCTTCATGGCCGATACAACCGAGCCGTGTGCGACGGCGATATTCCACCTGCAAGAATGGTCCGGTTCAAGGCCATCCAATGGATCTTGCGAAGATTTGCCTCCCGAGAGCGCCCGGCCGTGAACGACAAGGTCGAGCTCCGGATAAACGATACTTTCCCTTCCGGGTCTTACGATCGAGACACCCGCAACAGATTCGAATCTATCGAGATTGAGTTCATAGACGGAACCGGGAGCCCAAAAATCGTGGCTGCCGGGAAGAATCAATGCCTTACATCTACCTGAGAGTTCTCGCATCCTCCCGAGCACGAATGAAATGTCACGCTCCGGAACACCGAAAGCCTTGTCGAAGAGATCGCCTGCGATTATCATCAGGTCATAACCTTCATCCGCGGCCTTCCGCACTATTCTCGCAAACGCATCCTTGACCGATTCCCTGTGCTCCGCCCCCTTCACGCCGAACGCCTCGAATGAAGCACCGATATGGATATCAGCCGTATGAATGATCTTGACCGGTTTCATCAAAGCCCCCTGCTCACCCATAAATAGACGTCGAGGAACCGTCATGCATTCGAATCCCTCCGCCGCTCTATCCTCAATTCACATCGCCGCTCATCTCTGTTGACTGCTGCCATCGAGCTCTCTGCCATGTGTCTCGGTTCACAGACCGCCCCATAAGGCCTCGAGATAATCTTTGCCTCTGAGAGCCTGCTCTCTGTCTATCTCGAGATCGAGGAGCGGCAAGGTATCACGTTTACTCAAGATCTCGCCGAGTGCGGCAAAATCGAAAGTGCCCCTTCCCGGTGCGAGATGGTCGTCCGAGGTGCCGTCATTGTCGTGAAGGTGCATCGCTACGACTCTATCCCCGACCGCCTGCCACCACTTCCACACCGAGATGTGCGAAAAGACATTCAAATGCCCCGTGTCAATGCAAACAGCTATCGAGCCCTCGGGCAACTGCTCGACGAGAAAGGCAAAGAGCTCGGGCCTTTCCTCCCATGTGTTCTCGAGCGCTACAGTGACTCCGCTCTCCCGGGCTCTATCCAAGACGGGGAGCATCCTCTCGCTCCAGTTTCTTAACCAGTGCCTCCGACCGCCTCGCGAGAAGAAGGGGATAAAACCCGAATGCATCACCATAACCTCGGCTCCGAGAGCTGCGGTCGTCTCTATTCCTCTGATCAGGCTCTCCGCGGTGTACTCCGAAATGTGCCTGTCCATACTCGCTATATCGAGCCCGAAAAAGGGACCGTGAGTGAACACACGAAGACCTCTCTTCGAAAGCTCGTCACCGATTCTCTTTGCCTCATCCATGTCGAGGTTCATTATGTAGTCGACCTTTGCCATCCTCACCTCGGGATGCAGATCGTTATCGGCAAGAAAGGGTATGCTTTCGACGAGTTTCTCGATCGGAGTGCTGAGGAAGAGCTCTATTTTCATTTTACTTCTCCAAGGCCGCGGTCAGCCGGTCGACACAGGTGCAACCTTTTCTTGACCTGTGCAATGCTCAATGTATATTCTTCCATTATCGATTCCTCGAGCGAGAAGCTAACACAGAGAAATGGATCTTTCAAGCAAAAGGGATCCGCCTCGCTCGTCGGGATAGTCTACTGCAACATCAACCGAGAAACGAAGGCAACCAATTCGTTCATTGTATCGAGGGAGAGTGAAAGGAATGAAACTCGTTGAATGCGTTCCCAATTTCAGTGAAGGCCGCGACATGCAGAAGATCGAGCAGATCGCCGGGGAGGTCAAATCGGTCGAAGGGGTCAAGCTCCTCGACGTCGATCCCGGCAAGGATACGAACCGAACGGTAGTTACGTTCATCGGGCCGCCCGAAGCGGTGCTCGAGGCTGCCTTCAAAGCGATAGCCAAGGCGGCAGAAGTGATCGACATGAGCAAGCACAAGGGGGC
>NATK01000021.1 GCA_002085285.1 Candidatus Latescibacteria bacterium 4484_7 | reverse complement strand
AAAAAAAACAACGGAGAGATGACCGTTCCGTGCCCTGAGACCCCACCTTTTCCCTTTAAATCTCCAGCTCCAGGAGAGCTTTAAACACGGAACAGCATCTCTCCGCTTCGCCTGCCTCGTCTGCCAACCGATACCGATCATAAGAAGCTGCATCACCCGTTCCAGAAAAGAGGAGGTGGGATGTACCAGGAATATTCTTGTAATTGATTGTGCCATCATCGGTTATGCACACCCCGAGACGAATCGGCCCCATCGCATAATTCTTCAAACTATAAAAAGAGTTTACAGATCAGGTGGAATTGCGCTAACTGGCTTAATATAAAGAAGTTACATTGTCAAATACATAGATAAAAAAACGAAGAACCTTGATGAAACGTAGAATAAGCTTCGTTGCCTCCTGAATGAATATGCAAAAAACCCACATACAAGCGTCAACCGCTAGACATCCTTGGATAAAGAATAAAGATTTCGTTGGATTGAGAGAAACAGATCAATATCCCTTGGTCAGATCGTATTCTTTGATCTTCTTCAGAAGTGTAGGATAACTGATCCCAAGCTCCTTCGATGCTATAGACTTGTTCCATCCGTTCCTTATGAGGGATTCGGAGATGATTCTTTTCTCGAGATCCTTCATTCTTCCAGCCAGTCCCTTCACCCTGGCCTTGCCAATCGCGTTGCCGTTCAATGTATCGAAGGAGACATCATCAGCCGATATCAGACCGCCGTCGGAGGCAAGAATCACGGCTCTCTTCACCAACTTTTCGAGCTCCCTCACATTGCCCGGCCAATTGTACGATGTAAGTATTGAAAGCGCCTCATCCGAAAACCCTCTGATGCCCTTGCCCAGCTCCTTATTGAACCTCTTGAGATAATACTCCGCAAGCACATGGATATCCTCCACCCGTTCTCTCAAGGGAGGTACCCTCAACGGAAAATCGTTCACCCTGTAGTAGAAGTCTTCCAGCATTCTCCCCTCTTTACACAAACCAAGGAGATCGACCTTGGAAGCAAAGATCAATCGAACGTCCACTTCGAAATATTCGTTGCTTCCCACGGGCCTTACCTGCCTCGTGTCGAGAAACTGAAGCAGCTTCCCCTGAAGAGGCAAAGATGTCTTGCCTATCTCATCGAGAAATATCGTTCCGCCGTCAGCCTCCGCCAGGAGTCCCTTCTTGTCGACCACAGCTCCGGTGAATGAGCCCTTAACGTGGCCGAATAGTTCACTTTCAAGAATCGATTCCGGCAAAGCGGCGCAGTTTACATGAACGAACTTGGCGTTTCTTCGAGGGCTGAGATTGTGAATCGCTCTCGCGATAAGGCTCTTGCCCGTTCCCGTTTCACCCATCAAAAGCACAGTGGCATCCGATCCAGCCACCTTCTCCGCGAGACCGAGCACTCTCAGCATCGCATCGTTCCTCGTAATCACCTTGTGGAACGCATCGAGAAGCGACTCCTTCTTTGAGCTCGTTTGTGCATTTGACGCATTCGTGAGATTGCTCCTTATCAAGAAACCGAAAAATCCTGCATAGGTCGAGATAAGATCGATTTCTTTCGCCAACTGTGGAACGGTATTTCCCACAGGCGCAATCGACTGGTAAAAAATAACACCGAGAGGTGATGCTCTGTCCATCCCGAGGACCTGGAAGTAAACTGGCATTCCCTCCTCCGGGAGTTGCTCTCTGATCTCAGCTATCCTTCTATCGTGCGGCGTATCGGTCACGAGAAACTTGTCCCCAACCTCGGCCAGACCGTGCTCCAGGAACCAGCGAGCGATCTTATTCGAAGACGAATCCGAAATATTGTGCCTCGCTATGGTCACCACCCTGCCCGGACCGTCTTTTCCGAAAAGGGCTATGAAACAATGCCCATCGGAAAGTTTGCCCATGAGCTCTTCGAGCGACTCTCCTATGAAAAGCTTGAACTCCGACTCATCCGTTATGATCGTTTCGAGCGATATAGGCGCCTCTTCGACCGCCTTGTCCTTCGAATGAGAAGCAAGGTCTTCCTCAAGGCTTCTTCTCAGACGCTTGATCTTTCTTTTCAGATTTTTCAGCTTCAGATCCTCGGCGAGCCTCTGAGCTTCGAATATATGAAGCAGGCTCTCGTCCCTGCTGCCCAGCTCTTTCTGGATTTTAGAAAGGAGAAAATGTCCCTCGGCAAGGTCACCGAACTCCTCCGATTCTTCGAAAAACGAGGATGCTTCGCCGGCTATCTTTCTTGCCTTTACTAGGGCTTCTTTGCTCCCCGATTGATAGAGCACCTCGGCGGTTCGAAGCATCGAAACATTCGCTTCGTATTTATTGTTCAAGCTCTTGAACGTTATCGAACTCTTCTGGAGAAGGTCCAGAGCCCTGTCCACATCGTGCAGCCCGAAATAGGCAAGCCCCATGCTCCTCTGAACAAACCCCAGCTCGTGCAGCTCGCCGTTCTCGTTTATCACATCTACAGCGTTGTTTCCAACAGCTATTGCCTCGCCATAGATCTTTTTGGCAAGATAGACATCGACTACCCTTCTAAGAACCTCGGCGACAATATCCCCCCTGGGTGATATCCTCTTAGCCTCGATGAGCGCGGTGGAATAGTTTTCCATCGCCTCATCCACGCCACCCTTCGACATTATCAGATCACCTATGTATTCATCGGCAAGAGCGATCTCCCTCGCATACCCTCTTCTTTCGGCTAGAACACGAGCCTCGAGGAGATGCCTCTCCGCCGCCGGATAGTTCCCGAGAACCGCCTGTACCCTGCCCAGCATGAGATTCGACCTGACATATTTCATTTCATCGCCCGACCTGCGGGCCATCTTCTTTGCGAGAACGAAATCGCTCTGTGCTTCGATAAAATCCCTCTTTTTGAAATGAACGATACCGAGATTCAACAACACCCTTACCCTGTGAACTGTGAGTCCGAGAGATTTGCCCAATTCGTTGGCCTTGTTGAGATAATCGAGAGCCCTCCCCCACCGGCACGCATTCTTGTGGAACAGGCCGAGATTGTTCATTACGTAGCTCTCGCCGACATGATCCCCGATCCTCCTATAGGATGAAAGGGCATCGAGAAAATACTGCTCAGCTTCGTTGTTCTGACCGAGTCTCGCGTAGCAGTTGGCGATGAGAAGCTGTGCATGCGCCACCTCGTGATGCTCACTCGTGTCCCTCAGAAGCTTGTAAGCCTTGCAGCCCTCTTTCAGAGCCTTCTTCACATCACCGCGATCGTAGAGTATTATCCCGGCCCTCGAGGCTATAGAACCGGCGGCTATGCGATCGCTCTCGTCACAGTGCGTCTGAGCACTCTTGAGAAAGGTCCAGGCCTCATCGAGGAGACCCTTTTTCCTATAGCAATCGCTTATCTTGAGATACAATCTGATTAGATCCGCTGGACTTGGGTTTTTGTGAATCTTGTTGAGAGCCTTTTCGAAATATTCGAGTGCTACGGAGTAATTCTCCGTAGCAAGATGCATATCCCCCAGTTCCTCCTCGGGAACGGGAGTCTTGTACTTGCGAAAAGGGTACTTT
The DNA here is from genome assembly GCA_002085285.1 of Candidatus Latescibacteria bacterium 4484_7. GTDB lineage: Bacteria > Krumholzibacteriota > Krumholzibacteriia > Krumholzibacteriales > Krumholzibacteriaceae > 4484-7. The sequence goes on along the minus strand of NATK01000021.1, from coordinate 8,755 downwards.
TTGCTAAAATCATCTTTATCACTCGGGCGGTCAGGCATTTACATCTCCTAAACAGGTTATCGGTTGACAGGCACTAAAACTACTTTCGCCCGGATATAACAAATATCTTTTCGATCAGCCTGATTCCGTTTCCGGCCTCATTGCTGCCGCTACCCAGCTTCGTCCTCCCTTTGCCGTCTTTTTTATCGTCCTTCCCGTTTGCATAATCATCCGCATCCCCACCAAGAATCCCGCTGTCATTACCTCCGTTGTCAACAAAGGCATCAGCAGGTACAAAGTACTTCCCGTAGAAAGGAAAGAGGTACTGATAGACGTACATCATCATCATTTCATATCGGGAGGTATTTGAAGTTGATGAAGCAAACAGGGGAGACGAAACAGTAACGGTCATTACAGCCATCACAAATAGAAGAAGTATCAACCTCTTCATCTTGCTTCCATCTCCTTCCATCGGAAGCCACGCTCCGATCAAGCCCTAAACCCTTCACATCCACTCTTACACTACAAATCTAACACTCATTTTGGAGTATGTCAAACCGTAAAATCCAAAAACCTTATGTAATTTATTAAGATAGACAATTTATCGTAAAATTTTCAACATATACAAGTCTGCCTGTAAGATAAAGTAGTTATTAATCTGATAAAATTGAATATGAGGTTATTTCCCTACGGAAATAATATCCCTCGCGCACGATTTTCAATGTTCAATGAATCTTTCCGGTCCCAATGCCTAATGGAGAAAAAAACCGCTCAAGAGCCTTGCTCTTTCCTAAAACCTATGCCGTACTTCTCGAGCTTCTTGTAAAGATTGCTCCTCTGCATCTTGAGCTCTCTCGCAGTCTTCGAAACGTTGCCTTCGTTCTCCTTCAGTTTTCTGATGAGAAATTCCCTTTCGACGTGCTCCTTGAATTCCTGATAGGTTCCTATCCTATAAGGATCATCTGAGCCGTCGCTCCTCTCCGAAACCCTCAGCATGGGAAGGTCAGCCCACTCGATTACTTCTTGATCTGAAAGGATGAAGAGTCGCTCGAGAAGATTCTGAAGTTCACGCACATTGCCCGGCCAGTGGTAGCGCATCAGCTCATCCAATGCTTCGCGTGAGAGCCCCTTCGGCGGCTTGCCCGTTTCCTCGGCAAAGCCCTTCAAGAAGTAATCTGCGAGAAGCGGGATGTCCGACGTGCGCTCTCTAAGCGGAGGGATTTTGATCGGTACGACGTTCAACCTGTAGTAGAGGTCCTCCCTGAACCTTCCCTCAGCGGACTCTCTCAACAAATCTTTGTTCGTCGCCGCTATCACCCTTACATCGATATGTTTCAGCTCGGTGCCGCCAACACGCTCGAAGGTCGATTCCTGAAGCACCCTGAGTACCTTCGCCTGGGCGGAAAGACTCATGTCACCGACTTCGTCGAGAAAGAGGGTGCCTCCGTCTGCAAGCTCGAACTTGCCTATCCGTTGAGCGATGGCACCCGTGAAGGCGCCCTTCTCGTGACCAAAGAGCTCGCTCTCTATGAGATCCTCGGGGATCGCAGCGCAATTCACCTCGATGAAGGGCTCATCGGCGCGTTCACTCAACTCGTGGATCTTTCTCGCAACGAGCTCCTTTCCCGTCCCATTCTCACCGATGATGAGCACCCTGGCATTGGTTGGCGCAACTCTCTCGATCGTCTTCAGAATCTCTTTTATCGAAGGGTGTTCACCCACGATCTCCGTCTTGAGGCCAATTCGTCTCTTCAACTGAATATTCTGCTCGGTTAATTCGCCATGCTTCAAACCGTTTCTCACGGCAAGAAGGAGCCTATCGAGATCTATCGGCTTTTCAATAAAATCGAACGCGCCGAGCTTTGTCGCCTTGACGGCCGTTGCAACCGTTCCATGGCCCGATATGATGATGACCGGCAGAGTCGGGTTGGTTTGTTTCAACCTCTCGAGAACCTCGAGGCCATCCATACCCGGCATCTTTATGTCGAGCAGAACAATATCCACGCGCTCGTTCGAGACTATACCGAGCGCTTCCTGCCCGTCTTTCGCCGTGAACGTCTTGAACTTCTCGTAAGAGAGAAGGTTATCCAGCGAAACCCTGATGCTCTCCTCATCATCTACGATCAAAACCCTCTTGCTCATTCAAAATACCCCCGATTGATATGCAGTATCAGGATACCACAAGGTCACCCTTCAATGCACTACCATTAAGCACTATTCCCCATCTCAAATCCCTCGCCGTTATGAAGATCTCATCTGTTCCAATAACCCTCCAAATCGCCTCCAGCAGAAGCATACCCGGAACGAGAACTTCTATTCGAGCCCTATCAAGGGGCAATCCGTTCTCCAGACCCCGCTCATACAAACCAACTATTCTATTTCTCAGAGAGACAAACGAATCGAAGCTCAACAAGTACCCCCTAAACGGATCGAACAGCTCTGTTCCGATGTATCCAGCGAGAACCGCGATACTCACTGCGGTTCCACCCGTTGCAAGCATACTCCCCGCTCCTCCCGAGAACAACGATTCGATCGATTCAAATTCGATCCCGTTTTTGCTTGATCCATCGAGCAATTCGACGTATCGAAGCAGCACCCTTCTATAATGATACATATCAAGCGACCTTCTAGGCAAATCCCGCACGACACTATGTGTCCCCGCCTTGAGGCTTGAAAATCTATCTACGAGGGACCCGCGCCCTGTGCATATCTCCGTGCTCGTTCCACCGAGGTCGATCACCGTACATCCATCGGAACAATCTATCGATGAAGAAGCACCTATGAAACCGAAGACCGCCTCACCCTTCTCCGACAACACTTTCACCTCAAGTCCTGATGCATGCTCGAGTCTACCCTTCGCTTCCACCCTGTTAAGAGCCTGACGGAATACGTTCGTTCCACATAGAACAGGTTCCTTGCATCCCATACGGGCAGATTCTTCAACCAAGTGCTTCAATGCAAAGCAGGCTCTGTCGAGCACCTCTGGGGATATCACACCTCCATTGGCCAGATCACTTCCCCAACCGACATACTCCCTATCCTCGAAGATCTCGGCATCAAGGATGGTTGCAAAGGAGGTACCGTGAATGGGGTAACCCCTTCGAACGCTGCCGGCTACGCTCGAAATCTTCATAGCTCTTTCATTCCGTAATCGTTCTCCGCTGCTCTTAACCACCCCTCGGGGGCGTAAGACGAGCAAACGAAAATAGCTGCTCCCGAGATCGATCACACCACAGACCGTATTTTCGTGTTTTTCTCTCATAAAAAGATTTCTGTTGAACAATCGGATGCATGTTCAAATATTATTAACATCGACGAACGTTAATTTCGAATTATCGTCGCACCGGCAAACGTCATTCAGCCCACAAAGGTTATCATGACTTCTCACGACGGCAAAGTAAATATTAAAGACCTCACTCGAGCGGATCTCACCGAGCAGCTCATTCAAATGGGGGAAAAAAGACACAGGGCGTCACAGATCTATCAGTGGCTATTCAAAAAGTGGATAGAAACCTTCGATGATATGTCCAACATCTCCAAATCTCTCAGAGAGAAACTGGATCGACATTACTACATCTCCAAGCTCGAACCGATCGACAGTGTCCAGTCAAGCAGCGATGGAAGCAGAAAGTTCTTACTGGCATGCGAAGACGGTTCGATCATCGAAACGGTTCTGATGGAAACCGCCGGACACAAGACGATATGCATCTCAAGTCAGGTTGGCTGCCCCGTAGGATGCAAGTTCTGCAGAACCGGGGCCGGTGGCTTCGTACGCAACCTCTCGAGCGATGAAATCCTGAACCAGGTTATTTACTTCAAGAAACACCATCTAGAGCCAAACAAACGCTTCAACATCGTATTCATGGGAATGGGCGAACCGATGCTCAACATGGTAAGTGTAATCAAGGCAATAGAGATCCTGAACGACGAATCTGCACTCGCTCTCGGAGAGAAACGCATCACACTCAGCACCGTGGGATTCGTAGAGAAGATAAAGAGATTGATCGATTCGAACGCAAAATTCAAGCTGGCGATATCCCTCAATGCAACCGACGACGCCACAAGGAGAAAGATCATTCCCAACGCATCAAATATAAGAGAGCTCCTTGATGCGGCAGAGCAGTTCGCCATAGCGAGAGATACAAGGGTCACTCTCGAGTATGTAATGCTCGAAGACATAAACGACACGGCGGAGGATGCCAGCAGGCTCGCCGAGATGACCACGGGCAGACCATTCAAGATAAACCTCATCCCGTTCAACGAGTGGGAAGGTTGTGAATTCAAGACACCGTCAGAAGAACGCATAGATGAGTTCATCAGGGTTCTTTTGCCGGTTGCTCCGGCCGTAACCGTGAGAAGAAGCAGGGGATCGGACATTTCGGCTGCTTGCGGGCAATTGAGAGCGAGTAGATTGACCACTAACGAATGAGAAGCATCTTCCCAACACTGATCGAGCTCCCCTCTTCAATTCTGTAGAAATAGGCTCCGCTCGACACCTTCCTGCCCGAGTCATCGGTTCCATCCCAATTGACCCTAAGGTTCTCGCCTGCAATTGAGCCTTCGAATAGATCTCGCACGAGTCTCCCTGAGACATCGAATATCTTCAAGGAAACATTGCGCTTCTCAGACAATCCATTCGAGGGGAAACGCATCATTATCGTCGTTTGTGGATTGAAAGGGTTTGGGTAGTTCGAGAGCTCGATCGTTCGAGGATTGCCATCGCTGTTAGATGCGACAGAGCTGCTGCCGACGAGTCCTACGAAGAACTGTTCAACTCTCGGGTCTGTATCAGGAAGACTCAGGGAGCTGTTCTCTATCGTCCCCGAATACCTCGCCTCATCACAACCGAATAGAAATCTAAAGTCCTCTGCAAAGATCTCGACGGGCCTGTACGGATGGGGAGCATCATTGTTGAAAACATCTTCATCGTCTATCCCCCTGAGCACCCTGTATCCATCCCATCCCTCCATATCACTCAAAGGCAAATACCTATGCTGAAAGACATGGCCGAATTCGTGAGTCACTGTACAAGCAACCGAGTTCTTATCAAGTTCATAGACACCAGGAGAAAGGTATATATTGTTCCCCGAGGCAAAACTATGCGGAGAGGTGTATAGAGGGAAAGGGAGAATAAAAACATTCACGTCGATGTCGAGAGTTGCACCGCCGACGTCTATCCTATCGATGGCCTCCATGACCCATCGCGGGTCGGCCGTATGGAAATGACCATCCCCCTTGTTCACTATTATCGGATCGTTCATGTCATCTATCACCCTGTACTCATTGCCGTCGGGAAGATCGATGAAACTGAAGCCATCCGAATCAACGATCATCCTGCCCATCAGTTCTTGAGGGGAATAAATCCTTAGATGACAACCGTTTGCAAGCTGCACCGACTGATAGTCTGCGGAAAATGCCCCAACAGGGAAGGTCGAGGCTAAAAAGACAAGCATAAAACCTAACGCTGCTATCTTGCTTATATCAATTGAGTTACGATTATGCTCCATACCACATCCGTCCAATTTGCTGCCCATTACTCAAATTTGCAACAATGATATTTGCAACGGATATACCTTCTCTTGGAGATTCAAGGCGCGATCATTGGACAGAGGGAGCCCACTCTCGAGAGAACACAGGCGGGCAGCTCTAACAAGTATGTCTAACCATCAGCGTAGCAATACGTTACGGAATAGCCTCTGTTTGGTTCTTTTTCTATTCCCGTCGAGTTGAATTGTACGGATTATTCGAATGAGCGGTGGGAGTTCATTTGCGACCTGCTGAATTTTGGGTAATATTCCTCAATTTCAGTGAAAATTCCTAAAATCTGCTGCTCGAAGTTACCGAAAATATGAGGTTGCCTCCCTCTCCCCCCGCCAATTCGAACCGGACCCTATCCCGAAGGGGCGAAAGAAGCTCCAGACCGATTCCTCCGGTCGTGTAGTATTGGCTCGAAACGATGTCGCTCACGCAGTCCATCAATGCACCGTTATCTATGAAGGCCACCGCGTTCAATGTGGCATCAAACTCTCCAATCGCAGGAAGCCTTAAGATAATCGGTCCGAAGAGCCTCGTCTTGAGCTGAAATGTCTGTAGAAATTTGGTGTCACCCTTGAGGTCGGCATTCACGTATCCTCTCAGGTCACTCGAACCTCCCAATCCCATCTTGAAGTAGTAAGGCACCCTGCCTTCATTAACGATACCGTCCAGGGCGAACATGAAGGTAGTTCTCTTGCTCAACGGAACGAAGAGATCGTATTTCATATAATAGAATATATAGTCCTGATCCACTCCCCTCACCGTCGCGTACACGTCTGCACCGACCATCCCGAGCATTCCCCTCCATGGAGACAGTCCGTTGTCTCTGCTGTCGTAATATGCCGAGATCCCGGACCTTATGAATTGTTGAGTGTAGAAGCGAAACGAATTGTCTATTTCAAGCCTCTGCATGGAAACCCTTCTCTCCCAAGCCAGTATACTCCGCAGCCATATCTGCTTTACGAGGCTTCTCGAAAGCGGTATTCCGATGGAGATGGTCGGATACTCCCTCTCCCTGATGTACTCTATCAGTTGAGGAAATTCGATCCTTTTGTAGAAATTCATCTGAAACGAAAACCTTATCCTGTTTGCGAAAAACCACGGTACAGTCCAATAGGCCGATCCCCACTCCTCTATATCGCGGCGCTGAAGAAACGACGCTCCGATCTCTTCTCCAACTCCGCGGAAATTTTTAATCTTCCAGTTGACCCCGTAACTAACTCCCTTCTTGAAGTCGTAATTCACTATCGGGTAAGGATATTTCATGAAAAGATCCGGCCTTTCAATCACACGGACTATCAGCTTGCAGTGCCCTTTCCCATCCTTCTGTATTTCGAAACCAACCTTGGAGAAAAACCCCATCCATTTGAGGTAAGAATAATCTCTTCTCAGAAGATCCTCTGACAAGGGAGAACCGGGTTTGGTAGCCATCTCCCGTGTAATGACGAACGACTTCGTGTGGCGGTTCCCTTCGACCAGCACCGTGTCAACTACGTCACCATAACCAGGGGAAACCGACCTGTTGATCGAAGACCAATCGTAATCTCTCGATGCCGAAGAGGCACCGATATTAAAAAGTGAGCTTGTATCTGATGCGTGTGAGGAAACAGCTATGAAAACAAGCAAAATAACAACGAAAAATCTTCTCACAATAAGTCCTGTTTGTTTACCGGACCATACGTAACATAACATATATCGTCTATTTTACTCAATTTAACGGTTGGAAACTACCAAGTAAAGAAAAAGACGGCAGGCTAAACCGATTCGCATTGCCCGGGCGCAATGAGCCTTCGTCACTTGAAAAATAAAAAGCCACCCATCGGAGATTCAGCGATCCGCTCGCTCCGATTACTCTGGAAGGTGCGCTTTGGCCTCCTGCTCGATCGAACCGGCCTTCGATATAATGAACGCACCCAGACCGACCAGAGTGGCGAAGAAACCAAGCAATGCACCTATCAGCTCGAAAACGACCCTCAATGTAATGAAAAGCGGATTACCCAGCATGAACCCCGCAAGAATGCCGAAAACGTATAGAATGAAGAGTCCTAAAATCCCTTTTATATATATCGATTCTATGTGAAGATTGAACTTGTCGGAGACAAATTCCCCAACCGCCAGAGCCCCGACGAAATGACCAAGCAGTACAAGGCCGAAGAACGACATAACGAGGAGAATCGAAATTGGAATTCCAACGATCGTAATACCTATTATGATGGCGAGGATAAACACGACGATCGCTCCACCGACCAGAACGAGGAACCCCACGCCGAGCGACTTCAAAAAGGAGAGCGAGGCGACTCTCGAAGAACGATTCATCCTGTCGCTAAGGAAAAACAGAACGACGAGAAAGACGAGAGTCATGATGATAAAAACAACAATTCTCGTCCCGGCCCTGAGGAAACCAAACCCAAGAGAGTGCTCAAAAGGACCCTTAATCGGGAAAATAACCCCTCTGATCGCCGGACCTCCGACCTGAGCTATCTCCCCCCTCACAACAGATCCGTCGGCCCTGTTCAATTCGCCGAACACCGTCACCACCTCACCATTCACCACGGCGGTACTGCTGAGATCGACATTTCCTCCTATTGCCACCACATCACCCAGCACCTTTCCTTCGATCTTTATATTTCCCCCAATGGCCACGGCGCTTCCCTGAACAAGCTCATCCTTTCCAATGAAAATATCGTTTCCGAATCTCACGATGTCGGAGCCCTTGATCGAGTATTCGTTTTTCGACTTCACATTTATGGCCATCGAATCGATTGTTGCCCCTTGAATCGATCCAGTAGAATCCTCACTGGATTCGATCTTCAATATGAGATTGCCTTCCTCGCCTGATTTTACCTTGATCCCTTTGTTAGATATCGAAATCTTGAGGCTCTTCTTCGCCCTGGCAGACCTCAAGCTGTCCTCTTCCGATATACCCACCGCAGCGAGATCGCCCGAGCCCTTGTCTCTTACATGCAGGCTGTAATTGAAAGGAGAACTCAGCATAAATACACTGAGCAGAAACAACACGAACTTCGACAGGACGGAACTAATAAAGATTAACATTTGTTTCCCCTTTTCGTCTGATTTCCTTACCCATCAATACGATCACGAGCGTGACGACGAACGCAGTCAAAAGTGTGAGCCCCATATATTGAACAGGAAGGGCTTCGATCACTATCCGTAACGATCTCAGTATTGTCGTCGCAACGACGCCGTAACTCTTCGCTGACAGCATCGAAACCAGTGGCAC
>NATK01000140.1:2532-7068 GCA_002085285.1 Candidatus Latescibacteria bacterium 4484_7 | reverse complement strand
CTCAATCCCTCCTTATGTCGAACGCATCCCTCAAACCATCACCTATGAGGTTGAGCGAGCAAACGGTCAGAGTGAGAAAAAGACCGGGGAAAAAGGTGAGCCAAGGGGCAGTCCTCAAAAACGGTATACCCGTGGATATCATCTTGCCCCAGCTCGGCGTCGGTGCCTGAATACCGAGCCCCAGGAAACTTAGCGACGCCTCGGCCATTATCGTCATTCCAAGCCCCAACGTGTACACGACTATCACAGGCGAAATCGATTCGGGCAGAATGTGTCTGAATATCAACGAAAAGTGCCCCGCACCCGAGGCTCTCGCCGCCTGTACGAACTCCTTCGTCTTGACGGACATCACCATCCCCCGCACGATCCTCGCCATCGCCGCCCAGCCCACAACACCAAGCGCAACGAACAACGGCACTATCCCCGGCGTGAGAACAGCCGTTATAGCTATGAGAAGAAGTAACGTTGGAAATGCAAATGTAATATCTGCGAGACGCATGATTACCGAATCTACTTTTCCGCCGACATATCCTGACAATATTCCCAGGCCGAGCCCGAGAACAAGAGAAAGAGTCCGGGCGAGAAATCCTATCGAAAGTGAAATCCTCGCACCGTGGAGTATCCTGTATAGGATATCCCTGCCGAACGTGTCCGTTCCAAAAGGGTGATCGATTGAAGGAGGTCTGAGAGACATGCTGAGATTCATCTCACCATCTTTCGCAGGGAGAAAGAGATCCGCTGCAAACGTCATTGCAAGAATCACCAGGAACGTCACGAGCCCGAAGACGGCGGCCTTCCGCTTGATAAATCTTTTTGTTGCACCTCCACGGCTCATTCCCCGTTCCCCCCGACGCGCATACGTGGATCCGCGATCCCGTAACTTATATCGACAACCAGATTGACTATTACGAACAGAAGGGCCATGAAGATCACCGCCCCCCTTATAACCGGAAAATCACGCTTCAGTATCGCCTGCACGACAAGTCGGCCAAGACCCGGCCACCCGAAAATCGACTCTGTGAGCACTGATCCGCTCAGATAGCTTCCGAAGTCTGCACCTACTATCGTAATCACAGGGATCAGGGCGTTTCTTAGAACATGCTTGCCATATATCATGATATCTCCCAGTCCCTTCGACCTCGCCGTCCTCACGTAGTCCTCACCGACTGTATCGAGAAAGCTCGCCCGCGTAACCCTTGCCACCGTTGCCATCGATGCAAAAGATAGTGTTACAGCGGGCATTATGAGATATTGGATCGAACCTCCCCCGTAGCCTGACGGAGGCAGGATCGAGAGCTTTATCGAAAAAAGGTATATGAGCAATAGGCCGAGCCAGAACACGGGGATGGACACTCCGACGAGCGAGAACGTCATCAATGAATTTCCCAGCCACGGGAACCTCGGCGATGATGCGAGAACCCCGATCGATATCCCGAAAACAACCGCTATGAGCATGGCGCTGAATGCGAGAAGCATCGTTCTTGGGAAACGCTCCCTTATGCTTTCTATTACTGGCCTTCTCGTGACGAAAGACCTTCCGAGGTCGAGCCTGGCCAGCTTCCAGAGGTAATCGACGTACTGAACGGCGAGCGGTTTGTCAAGCCCCAGCTCGGCTCTCAACTCCTCGATCGTCTGCTCGTCGTACCTTTCGCCGGCAATTGAACGAACGGGATCACCCGGAACGACATACATCACGATGAACGTAACAGTCACAACGCCCCAGAGGACAGGTATCAGCGTCAGCAACCTCTTTGCTATGAACTTGAGCACTTCCCTTTCCTGCTCTCCATTGTCTGAAGGTTCATAAACACGCCATGGAATCCGTTCTATTCGAAAAAAGGTGAGCGATCGGTCGATCGTTCACTTGATCTCAACATCGAGAAACCTCTGACCGTTGAAAATCAAAGGGATCCTGTACCCCTCGAGCCTCTTCGAGACGACCTCGTATTTTACCGGGAACCAGAGAAATATCCATGGGGCCTCGTCGTATATTATTCGCTCGGCCTCTAAGTAGAGCACACTCCTCCTCGCCGCATTACATGTCATTGAAGCCTCATCGAGGAGAGAATCCACCACGGAGTTTCTGTATGCCGCTCTATTCCCCTTGCCCCCGATATTCGCGGAGTGAAAGAGGGGGAACAGAAAATTCTCTGCATCAGGATAATCGGCGAACCAGTCGAGATAAAATGCATCGGGAGTGCCCTTGTCAACCGCCTCTTTGAAGGCACCCCACTCTCTCGTCACGATCCTTACCTTTACACCTACTCGTGCGAGATACCCTTGAATGCTCTCGAGAATCCTGCCTCCCTCAGGGTTCTCCCTCTGCCAAATCTCCATCTCGAAGCCGTCTTCGTATCCCGCCTCCCCGAGGAGCAGCCGAGCCTCTTCGGGATCGTACCTGTAGCCGTCAACGGGCTGCATTCCATCCCTCAGGCCGGGCGGAACGATGCCATCCGCCTTAACGGCAGCACCGAAAAGCACGTGTTCTATAATCGATTGAACATCGACGGCCATATTGAGCGCCCTCCTCACACGAACGTCGTTGAATGGAGGACGCCTGTTGTTGAGCCCAATGTAAACTATCCTCAGCTCCTCACGGGAGAGCACCTTCGCCCTGGAACTCTTCCACCTGTTCAGCTCGGCTCTCGGAACCTCGAGGACGTCGAGATTGCCCACCTCGAATTCGGCGACACGCGTCATCGATTCGGGGAGAATCCGAAAGGTTATACCTCCGACGGATTGTTTTGCAACCCCGTAACCCCCGTAGTACGGATTGCGCACAAGCCTCAACAGATCGCCTTCCTTCCAGCTATAAAGAGCCCATGGCCCGCTACCGATCGGTCTTCTTCCGTAAGCAGAGCCTTCTTTCTCCACCGCATCCTTCGATACTATCCCGCAAGAAGGCATCGCGATGAGATCGAGGAAATATGCAACAGGCCGTTCGAGCGTTATAGAGAGTGTCGAATCGTCGATGACCTCTATTCCGTCGACCGTACTCTTTTGACCCGAATGAAAATCCTCTGCACCGGTTACGTCTTTGAGAATCCACCATCTCGGCGAATGTACGTCCGGGCTCAAGAGCCTCTCGAACGAAAAAGCGACATCTTCGGCCTTCACCCGACTGCCTGAAGAAAACCTTCCGTGCTTTAGATGAAACACATACTCTCTGCCGCTGTTCAAAACATCCCAGCTCCCCGCCGCATCGGCTCTAATCCGACCGTCGACATCAAAGCAAACGAGATTGGAATGTATGAGCGAAGCGACGAGACCCGAGGAATAGTCGACAGCGAAGGCCGGATCCAGCGTCGTCGGCTCTGTCTGAAACGCCAGCATCAAGTCTCCTCTGTCGCTATTCTGTGAGCAGGAAAGCAGAGAAAACAACATCACAAGAAAAATGTAATTCAGGCTCTTCATTGCATCCCATCCCTGGACATTTGGATGCGGGGAAACAGGCTATAAAACAGCGCTGTACACAACCGTCAAAGCATCCTGGTCGCAATCAACTTGTAATCCCCGTTACCCATCGAGTCTTCGAATATATAGACGACACCAAGCGAATAGTAGTACCAGTACATATAGTAAAGCCCGAGTGTCGTACCCTGCCTCTCCGCTATTCTGTCCGGATGCCCGTTGGCGAGATATATGCGGCCCCTGTCGGTTTCCCATCCAGGGCGATTTATCGAGAAATGTCTCACAACGAAGACAAGTCTCTCGATGAATTCCGTATAATTCTCGTTTGCTTCCGTAGATGGAGTGGGATCTCTCTTTCTCCAAAACTTCTCCCAAACCTCCAATCGGCCGGCGAGCGAATCGGGGGCGTTCCTGAAACGTTCTACATCCCTGTCGTTCGCTATGGCTGACACGATTTCTATCAGCTGGTGATAATACCTCGAAAAAAGCGCCCTGTTCAGAACGACGGTGAATGTGCCTTCGGCATTGCTTCTGAGGCGGTTTGCCTCAGTGGCCACTACGGCGCTTATGCTATACATGCCCAGAGGCATATTGCGCGAATCGAGTTCGACGGCTATGTGCCTGTAGCCACTGCCGTTTATGACGATACTCTTCCTCGCATATAGCAGCAGCTTTCCCTTTGAATCCTTTACACTTGCATAGAAGAACAGCGTATCCCCCCTGCTGAGTGTCGGGGCCACTATACTGTACTCGGCTCTCACCCATTGATTCAACCCGGTGTATGTCGCCCGAGAAACCAGTTCGTACCGAAATTCGTCCGTCTCATCGGCAATGTTTATTATGACGATCTTGCCTCGCGGAGGCGGATTCCCATTCACAGGGGCAAAGAACACGGGAGATGATATGCCGAGACCCTTCTTCGAACCCGAGAGTATCGTTATCTCCCTCTTTACGGACAAGCGTCTCGATGTGCCAATAACATCCAGCGTCACCAACAAGATGTTTTCACCGGGCTTTGCCGGTATCTTTCGGGTGATCGAAGAGTGCAGCCTTGACGACGTAGAGGTCCTGAAATCGTCGACGACGACCTCTTTCTCCCAAACATCGCCGTAGATGTGATTGCCA
>NATK01000140.1:0-2527 GCA_002085285.1 Candidatus Latescibacteria bacterium 4484_7 | reverse complement strand
AAAACGAGCTTCTTGTACGGAACAGACACCGTCACCTTTAGAAATGGGTTCCCTTCTTTGTCGAAGAGCTGTTTGGCCGAGAGTGCGAACGCATCCCGCTCACGTTGAAACTGCATTTCCTGCGCATAGAGCCCGGTTGAAAGAACAAAGAAGAACACAACGATCAAAATCGATGTACCTATGTAGAAAGAATTTGGTTCTCCGGTGTGACGATTTCTAATCATACCTCAATGCCCTTATCGGATTCATCTTTGCGGCCCTGTTTGCCGGGTATATTCCAAATATAATACCTATACCCAGAGAGAAGAAAAGGGCAATAAAAATCCATACGACGGAGAAAGAAAAGGGGAAATTTATCAACCTCGTCACAAGCCTCGATACGATCAATCCCAGAAAAATACCGATGAAACCGCCGATTCCGGTGAGTGTCGCCGACTCGACGAGAAACTGCTGGAGTATATCCCTCTTCTTCGCCCCGAATGCCATCCTCACTCCTATCTCTCTCGTCCTCTCGGCAACTGATACGAGCATGATGTTCATCACACCGATCCCGCCGACCATGAGACCTATGGAGGAAATCACTACCAGAATCAACCCTATGTACGTCGTCAGATTGGAAAGCATTTTTTTGAACGTCTCCGAAGTCGTCACGTAGAAATCATTCTTTTTCCCCGGCTTCAGTCCCCTCCTCGCTCTCATCAGTGCAGTGACTTCGTCGGCTGCCTCTTCGAGTGTATGACCCGGCTTCACCGTTGCGTAGATCTGGTATTCATCGTACCTGTTGGAAAGATCTTTGTTGAACGATGTATATGGAATGACGGCGTAATTGTCACTTATCCCACCCATGATATTCTTTCTCGAAGCGAACGTGCCAATGACGAGATATTCAAAGTTACCGATACGAACCTTCTTGCCTACCGGGTCGCGGCTGGGGAAGAGGTCTTTCGCCGGCCCGTACCCAAGAACAACGACCCTCTTTCTCGTATCGAGCTCGAATGCGGAGAAAAACCTGCCGTTTTCGACCTGAAGGCTGTACATGAAGGGGAAATCATGTGAAACTCCGACAACCTGAATGAGATTGGTCCTCTCGCCTTCGTAACGAAGGACTGTCATTCCGCCACCCGGGCTCACCTTAAAATCCACCTTGTCGATCGAGTTGCACATGTTCTTGATCGCCTCGGCATCCTCGGGTGTCAACTTCTTGCGCCTCATCAACTCTTTCGGATTACGCCCTCCCTTCATCGGATCGTACCTCGTCACAGTTATGTAGGGCCTGCCGGCCGACACAATGTCAGATCGCACCCTCTTTGCAAGACCGCCCATGATCGCCACCATCGCAATGACGGTTGTGACACCAATAGCGACCCCGAGTATAAGGAGACTCGATCTCAGTCTATGGCGACGGATCACCTCGAGTGCCTGTTTTATATTTTCTTTCCAGACCTCGAGGCGGCCAGGTTCGCCTCTCTGCTCAGCAGCTACACTCAATTTCTCTCCAACCTTGCTATTAACTTTGTTACTCGAACGGTTTCAACATCTACAACATCAAAACAGAAACCAATCGCTTTGTTACGCTCACCTATCCGATCACCCGAACAAACGACCGATATATTCACCTGACCCTCTACTACTCATAGTGCAATGCCTCGACGGGATCGAGCTTCGCAGCCTTGTTCGCCGGGTACGTCCCAAAGATGATCCCTATGAGAAACGTCACGACGAGTCCTGCAGCTATAGACCACGGAGCCACAAGATAAGGGAGAGGAGATACGGCCGATATTATAGCGGCTATAACAAACCCGATAAAGACTCCAATCATACCTCCAACGAGGGAAAGCGTCACCGATTCGACTATGAACTGCCATATAATATTGGACCTTCTTGCGCCGAGTGCCTTCCTTATCCCGATCTCCCTCGTTCTCTCGGTTACTGACACAAGCATTATGTTCATCAGGACTATGCCTCCAATCACGAGGGAAATCGAAACGAGGAAAACAAGCGCGCGAAATATCGACTGTGAGATCTTTTGCCAGAGGGAAATGAGCTGCTGTGAAGTGGACACGCTGAAGTCGTTCTCTTCGAGAGGCCTAAGACGATGCCTGATCCTCATCGCCATCGTAGCCTCGTCGACCGCCTGATTGAGCATTGTTATATCCGCCGCTTTTACCTTTATGTCGATCGACCTTCTCGAGCCGTACATTTTCTGAAACGTTGTAACGGGGATATATACGAATCTGTTCCTCGACTTCCCAAAGAGCGTTCCGAGATCACGAACGACTCCTATTACCCTGAAGTGTTCGTTGCCGATCTTTATCTTATTTTCTATCGGGTCGTAGGCCCCGAAAAGATACTTGTACACATCCCATCCGATGACAGCGACGTATTTGCTCTCCTTTACCTCTAGACGGGAAAAATGCCTGCCAGTAAACAGCGGCACGTTCTCGAGCATCGGATAATTGTCCAGCCCCCCCTTGATGTCGATATCATTGGCCGTCCTTTCCCGGAAAACGACGTTGCCGTTCGTACT
>NATK01000139.1 GCA_002085285.1 Candidatus Latescibacteria bacterium 4484_7 | reverse complement strand
GCGACATCACCCACTACGATGAGGATCCGATCATCATCGATCTTTATCAGATCGAAATAGTCTCCTCCGACCTCAGAAGCCGGATGGTAATAAGCATCGAGCTCGAAATTCAAGAGATGAGGCAGATGCGCCGGAAGAAGGGTCGCCTGAATCGTTCTGGCGATTTCGAGTTCCTTTGCCATCTTCTCCTTCTCAAGCAAGGCCTCCCTGCCCTCTTTGAGCTTCGATACCATGTTGTTGAACGTGCTTGCGAGAAGCTGGATCTCCCTTGCCGAACGAACACTTATTCTCGTATCCAGCTCGCCGCGCCCGATCGCCTCAGCGCCAAGTGTGAGCTTTGTGATGGGCTTTGTGATATGATAAGCAAACATCAACGAAACGATCGCCCCTGCAATCAATGCGAGAAAACTTATCTCCAACAGTCTCGAAGCGGTGCTCGCCAATGTCTTGTTCACTCCGTCCTTCGAATACCGCAGGTAAACTGTCCCTATCCTTTCCCCTTTTTCGGTTATCGGGACACTAACCTCTATCAAATCCTTGTTCTCGGCAAGCAACTCCCCATTTGCGAGAATGGATTTGTCCTTCACGCTGTTAAGCCCTCGTTTGGGAATATACAATTTGTCTATCAACTGAAGCGTCCTATGTCCCTTTATCCTGCCCTCCCGGTCGGTTATTACGACTGATACGATATCCTTCTGAGTCTTAAGGATTCTCATAATCAGGGGGTGCAGCTCGAATTCGGGATCCTCGTGCAGAAGGGGCTTCGCGCTGCTCAATGCGATGTTTCTCGCCTGGAGCACGACCTTTTGCATGACCTCGGACATAATGACTTGCTTTTCCGCATTGGAGACGGTCCAGTAATACGAATAGACGATCGCCGCAATCAAGAGGATCACGAACAATGCTATCTGAACCTTGAAACTCAACGATTTCATTCGTCTCTCCGTCCTACAGCGAAGTCATCCCTTCGAGCTTGGAAATCTCTTCCTTTGTTCTATTGATATATCTCAAGGCCTTCTCGTTCGCAGGATCCACACGCAGAATGTTCCGCCATGTCTTCAAGGCCTGGTCGTATTTATGTTGCGTATAGAATTCCATGCCAAGATACTGGTAAGCCTTTATCAAATATTCGGAAACCCGTTCGAAGGATGGGTAACTGCGCCAGATAGGCTCCCATATCTTTATCGCCTCGGAGAAGCTGCCCCCCTTGAAATATTCGATTCCCTTCTCGTAATTCGCTCGCAGTGATTCCTTTTCACTTTCGGACAACTGCTTCTTCTGCCGGACCGAGGGCTTCTTCGAACTTTCTGTCTGTTTGAATGCAGCTTTCTCAGCCGAAACGTACTTCATCAAACGAGCCACAGTAGTGTCCGACGGGTTGCGCTCCGCCCTGTTTCTCAGAAGTTCCAATGCCTGAGTGAACCTGTTCTTTGACACGAGCTGCTTGATGTCGGCTGCGAGCCTGCCATGTTCTTCCTCGATGCGCTTGAGTGTCTTCTCTCTATACTGGGCGGCCAATTCGTTCGAGTGATCCATCTCGAGAACCTTGTCGAAGCCTTTGAGCGCTTCGTCCCATTTCTTCTCCGAGTAAAGATCAAGTGCATGCGTGAATATCTCTTCCGTTATTCTCTTTCGGTCGGTCGACTCGCTGAGCTTGCGCTCACATTCCACTATTCTCTTCGATATCCCCGGAGACTTCATCTTCGTCTCTGCTTCTCTGTATGCAAAAAGGGCATCGGGGTACTTGCCCGTCTTCATCAGAGAATCACCCTTGATCACGAGCAGTGATGCCTCAGCCGTTTTGAGACCTTCCTTCGCCTCGACATTGTCGGGCGACCACATCAGTACGCTCCTGAAATAGCCCGCAGCCCTGTCGTATTCACCTTTTTCGAGGCTCTTTCTCGCCTTGCCCATAGAAGATTTGATGAACGATTTCTCATAGCTCGACATCTTCGCTTCGAGCTCCCTGGCGAGCAGTGCCTCTTTTCTCTTCTCCCTCGCATCGATTTTTTCCTTTCTCGAAGACCCGAAACGATATACGAAAGAGAAAAGGTGGTTTGCTCCGAGGTCGGTGCTCCTGTATGCGTAATCTACATCGAAATAACCTACATCGAAATAACGCAAGCTAAAGCCGCATCCGAATGTCGGCACCCCGCCGTTCCACCCGCCCCGCACTGAAAATATCCCCTTTAGCGCATATTCCACTCCAAGGTGCAGGTGTGGATCGGTTAGTTTGAACTTGTCTATGTCGAATGCAACGGCCAGTCGATCGTCGAGCTTGCTCGATATCGATTTGACGACTGCCATCCCTGCCCTTATGCCACTTGGATCTCCCACCTCTTCCGATACGATGTTGATCTTGGGCTCGACCAGGTTTTCCACTGAGAAACCGAATATCATCTCGTCGACGACGGACGAATGAACCGACGTTCTAAGACCCAAGCCGGCATCGACCCCGAAGCCGTTTGCGAGGTATTCGCCCTGTGCATAGCGATCCATCTTGAGGGAAACGCCTGCGGAAAGGCCGCTGATTATCTTGTTCGCGTAGCTTATGATGTAGCGCGTCTGCCTGTTGGACAATTCGCCTGGTATGACTATGTTCGCCTCGTCCCTTCTCTCGATGCCTCCCACACTCAATTGGATGGCTGAAGCTGAAATAACCCCAAAGTCGATGAACGGATACGACACTATCACGGAAGAATACGCTGTCGATTGATCGAAGAACGACGTGTGAAAGAGATTTACCTCACCCTTGTCTATGTAGTAGAGTCCCGCGGGGTTCCACAGAACGGCGTACGAATCGCGCCAGTATGCGACCGATGCTCCACCCATTGCAATAGATTTGCTCCCCGCACCGAGCATAAAGGGGCTTACCGTACCACCGCCATCGTCAAATCCAGCGGCCGGTTCAGAACCCACCGCCACGAACACAAGAGCAGCGAGTAAACCTGTGAGAGCTCTACCTGACAACGGCAACCTTCCTCTTCAGTACATACTTCTTTCCGCTCGCCGAAACATCGAGCACGAGATAATAAACGCCGTTCAAGACACGAACTCCGTTACCATTCTTGCCGTCCCAATGGTAATCCTGATGAAGCCCGGCATGGAGAAACTCGTTCGATATGATCGTCTTTACTCCGATACCGGTTATCGTGAAAACCCTGAGTGTCACCCTGCTGTCCCCTGGCAGATAGAATGTAATGTTCGTCTTTCCCTTGCCGGGATTGAAAGGATTGGGATAATTCGTAAAAGAACTCCTCAAATCTCTCTTGAGGATCGTCGCCTTGCCTGAATAATAAGGAAAACTCCCGCCGGCTGACGCAAAGACAGAAACTGCCGAGTGAGTCAGCACATCAAAACAGGAGACATCAGAAGGAGTACCGATACTGATCTGGAAAAGATCCACCGGCGGATTTTCGGCAACCTCTATCTTCAGCGTAAGATTCAGGTTGTCCGCGCCTGTCACGATCACCGAATCGACAAGGTTCAACGAGATCCTACCCGCGGCGGCGGTCCAATCGACACCGAGTTCCCTGGAACCTTGCAGTACCCTGACGTTCGAAACAACACCGGATGGGTTTATCTCCTTGCCTGTGCCATCGAGCACCTCGAAGTCAAGTCTCTCGAGAACGGCATCGGATTGGCCCTCACTCGAATCGACTCTCAAAGAAATATCGAATACCGGCACCTCACTCGATGCAGTGATATTGCCGGAGAGCTTCGAGACAGCATTGAAGAATACGCTGCTTGCGGGTTCAACGATCCGCGCAATCCCGCTCGCAAGGGGGAACTCGCCAACCACGCTTTCGATCCTTTTTGCGTCCGTATCGTCGTAGATACAGAGACCGCTCGAATTGACATGGAGCTGAAAATACCGGGGTGAAGCGGATGCGCTTAAATCCACGTACAGCTTCAACGTATCAGTAGTCGACGGCGAAATTATAAAGGGGGTACCGAATGGTATATACAGATCGGGGCCGCTTTGCACGGTGAGGAATATGGATCCGAGCTCCCTCGATCCGTTTACGATCCTCACTGCATCTATCAAACCTAAAGGTTCGACGCCTTCCCCTCTCTCATTGAGAACGCGTATACCTAAACCGTTGCAGCGTGCATTCGATTCGGAATTGGAACCGGGATCCGTCAAGACGATTGAAAGCGCTTCGATACCGCTCGCTCCGGGAACCACCTGCGAGGGCAGAGATTCAATGCCTTCCACGTCGACTTCGCTCACCGGATCGAGAAAATCCGCAATCTTCGTGGCCAATGGAAAATCCTGTCCCAACGACGTATCGGCGAACACTGGGACTATTTGTCCCGAATTCACATCCCGCGGCGTAATGTCATCCGTATTTAGCAGCCTTATGGAGAAGCCTTCGACGTTCGGATCGGACGTACAATCCACCAAGGCATGCAGTAATAAAGGAGATTGAGGAGAAATTACCAGAGATGGCACAAAAGAACAAGTTATGTCTGAACCGTTGAATATTTCGGTGGAATAATACTCCGTTCCCAGTTCGCCGGTGATGGAGAATCTCCTGAGCACTTCACCGGCGTCCAGAGTATCACCTGTCGAGGAGAATAAATGGAATCGCAACTGCGATACACTTATATCAGAAGAGGATGAGCCACCCTCGTTGATAAGTTTCAGACTCAACGCCTTAACCTTCTTCTGACCCTTGTTGACGAATCGAGGCAGAGAATCGCCGAAGCTTACCGTGAGCTCCTGAGCCGGATCTTTTATTGTCACCGGATTAGTGCTCCATGGGAAAGATGGACCCGTGGGGGTCACCGAATTCCAATTGTTGTGGTCCCTGAGCTCGATGTATGCTGCCGATTCGATTGAAACGACGAAGCCGTCCGCCGCAGCCGTATCAGCAATATCAACGGACAACCTAACCTGCGCGGAATCATTGGGAGAGAAAAGAAGGGGCTCCGTCAACGGGATCAAAAGCGAAGAATTGGTGATACCGGTGGACAGAACGTAGCCGATCACCTTTTCATCGTCCTCGAGACGCACAACCGAAGCAACCTCGTTGATCGGTAATGGTAATCCGGATTGGTCTTTGAACGAAACCTTCACTGCATCGAGCTCCACCTTTGCAGCGCTGCTCGACGTTGGAAGGTAGTCCATATTCATTTCCAAAAGAAGTGCGTGCTCCCTACCTCTGTTGAGGCTGACAGGGGCGAGGTCGCTGAGTTCGAGAGTGAAATTGTCAGGAACATCATCGATCAAAACAGTATCCGAGCAACTCATCAAACTCGATTCGGTGCCGTCGGTCTCTACCGCCTTCCCGCAGAACAAGAGCACTCCGTTCGATACGGCTCTGAACTCCCAGGTAAAGGCGCTGTCCGCTTGTCCGTTGAGGTTGTCAATGATCGGCGGAACGGGACCGCTTACAGGCTCCACTCCGCCCGATCCGCTGTAAGAAAAGCTGTCCGGCGCAATAGCCTTCAAAGCTGTATCTGCCGCATTGGACACAGACATCTTCACATTGAACGTCTGCCCTGCAGTGATCTCGCGGGGTGCTTCGATCGATGAGAAGAGCGGATCGGTGGTAATCACAACGAAGGTAGGAGAATCGAACGATCTGTCTACCGGGCCGTCGTTACCAGATGACACCTCGATGCCGTTTTTAGGCACGGAAAGCCTTATCGTTCTCCCATCACCTGCGGTCGAAGAAACATCAGCCGTCATGTAAAGCGTCAGACCGCTGCAGGGAATCGTATCGCTGAGCTGAGAAACACTGGCCCATGACGTACCGTTCCAGGCGAGAAAATCGAGGAACCGGTCTTCACCCGGATCAAAGCCGCTCTCTGGTGTTTCCGTTTCTTCCCAGAGCCTCAAGTATTCTATATCCTCTGTCTGCCGAGCGCTTCCCTCGTTGACTACTCTTATACCGTTCAAAACGTCTTCGATCGAACCGTCACAAGGCACTCTCAAAGCGAAACAAAGCACATTCAAATCCTCAGGCGAAACCCTTTTCTTCGGTGTTGGAAATGCTGTGAGTTGAGCGGCCACCATACCGTCTGTAATATCGACACCTGCGGAGTTCAAGGGGAAATCCCCCTGAACGTTGGGAGTGGTGCCTTCAAAGACAACAGACGACTTGTCCGAGACCTGAAAATCGACCTTGACCGAATCCCTCACTATCATCGGATCGAGAGAGTACGCGATGAAGATCAACGTGTTCTTGTAGGGATTCAGTTCGATGTTCAGATCATCGAACCGATAGCCTGCGTCTGTGGAAGTTGCAACCTGTAGAAGCGAATCCATATTCGGTTCGAAAAGACCATCCTCGTTCAAATCGGCGAACGCCTCGACATCATTTATCTCGTCCGTTCTGGCCGAACCGATGTTCAGGATCGAGAGAGATTTGATTACCTGTTTGGTCTTGTACGAGTTGTATGCCCCTATAGCGATGTTGAGCAGATTATTATCCCCCGGGTGAACGCGCTTGTTCCCGAGAATACTCGTGAAAAACGTTATTCGGTCGGGGATAGGTATTATAAGTCTCGCTTGAGGTTTTATGTCTTCGTCCATCGGCCCGTCATCGTTCGAGCTCACCTCTATCCTTTCAAGACGAACGTCTTGCCGTCCGTGCTCGAAAACACCCCCAGCGAATCATCCTCGCCGGGTTCGAAGAGCGTATCTCCATCGTCCCTCCATAGAACCATTCTCGATATATGATTGAGATCGGCGGTGCCGTAGTTTGCTATCGTAATGCCTGTTAAGGTATCGTCGAGGCATCCGTTCGACGGCACCTCGAACCCGATCGTTTCTATGTGAGCCTTTGCATTGACGATCGTGCTGTCTTCCCGTGGATACACCTTCACCTGATACGATAGCATCCCGTCCGTGGTGAACCCGCCTTCGCTCACTATGGGGAACGTACCGTTTACAGTCATATCAGCGGCTGCTACAGGTGAAAGAAATATATCGGACTCCTTCTCCACAGAGGCGCCGAGCCTTATCCCGTCGGGTGTTCTGAACGAATCGATACCGGCGGAAACGAAGAAGCTTATCCTGTCCCCGCTCGCTACATTGGCAGAAAGCCCCGTGAAGGTGACGAGTGTATCCGTCAAAAGGGCCGAGGCGAGCTCCGCGTCCGAAGCAGGATCGAAAATACCGTCTCCGTTATCACGAAAAAGTCTGAGCCCGCCCACCATGCTGCACGAAAGAAGCGAGTCGCTTGCCCGAACCTTCAAGGAATCGACCGTAACGGATGAGAGCGTTTTGTTGTCCAGGGAGAATGCGAGCAGTTCGACGTTCTCTGCGCCCGGATGAACTTTGTCAGACGGGACGGGCATCGGCTCGATGGAAAGGTACTCTTTCCTTACCAGTGTTATCGGACGATCCGAAACGACATCGCTGTCTATCGGACCGTCGTTGCCCGAAGCGTACGAGATACCACCCATCGGCACCCCGAACCTGATAGTCTTATCATCGCTGAAATCCTCCCGAATATCGGCCGTAACGAAGACGCATCGAGGTGCATTGAGGATGCTGTACAATCCGGAGGCTTCGAATTCTCTGCCGGTAAAGTACAACTTCGAAAGCGGGCTGTCGACGGCTGCATCGAACGTGCCGTCCCCATCGTCCAACCACA